>SKOZ01000043.1 GCA_007119795.1 Planctomycetales bacterium
CCGGGGAGATGGAGACCACCCTGGACGAGCTCGTCTACACGCGGCGGGTCGTGCTCGGTGAAGAGGCCCTCGCCGAGGCAAAAGAGAAAAAGTGACGTGTTCCAACTGACGCTGGCCAGGGGCTTCTCTCCGCTGACGATGCTCGCGGTCGCCGCGGCGGCGATCTTGCTGACGGCCCTCTTCTACCGCCGCACCTTCGGCGTGCTCCGCCGCCGCCAGTGGCAGGTGCTTCTGGCGCTGCGGGCGGTGGCTATCCTCCTGGTGGTCTTCCTCTTCTTCGAGCCGGTCCTCAGCTACTACCGCGATCTGGCCGAGCGGCCGGCGGTGGTCTTCCTGCTCGACACCTCGGCGTCGATGAGCGTGGCCGACGACCCCAGCGGCGCCACGCGCTTCGACCGGGCCCGCGACCTCGTCGACCGCTGGTGGCCGCGGCTCGCCGGGGGCTTCGATCTGCACCTCGTCGAGTTTTCCGAGCGGGCGGCGGCGGTGGACGACGTGCGGCTGATGGCTTCCCTTTCGGCCGAGGGGCGGGCGACCTCGCTCTCGCGGGCCCTGGTGGCGGCGGCCCGGACCACGCCCCGCCGCGAGGACGTCGAGGCCGTGGTCCTCCTCTCCGACGGCATCCACAACTCGGCCCGCTGCCCGCTCGAGGTGGCCGGCAAGATGGGCGTCCCCGTCTATACGGTGGGCGTGGGCTCGAGCCTCCGCAACGACGTCAGCTACCGCGACGTCCGCGTCGCCGGCCTGGAGTGTCCCGAGCGGATGATGCTCGACAACCTCGTGCGGGTCACCGCCTCGATCGAGGGCTTCGGCCTTGGCGGGCGGGTGGTGGACGTGATCCTCGAGGAGGAGGGCGAGCCGATCGCGGAGCAGGAGATCGCCCTCGGCGAGCTCGGTGTCCAGCAGGTGACCTTCGAGTTCCGTCCCAATACGCCGGGGCGGCGGAGTTTCACGGTCCGCGTCCCCCCGCTGCCCGAAGAGCGGATCACCGAGAACAACCAGCGGTCGGCCGTGGCCCTGGTGGTCGAGCCGGAGATTCGCATATTGTACCTGGAGGGAACGCTCCGCGGCGAGTACGGGGCCATCGTGGGCCGCTTCCTCTCCCGCGACCCGGACCTCGAATTCTGCGCCCTGGTGCAGACGCGACCCAACGAGTTCACCCAGCGGACGAACATCGAGAACCTCGCCTTCGAGGGAATCCCCTCCGACGCCGAGACCATCGACTCCTTCGACGTCTTCATCCTCGGCGACATCGACAGCACCTACCTCTCCGCAGACCAGCAGGAGCGGATCGTCGAGCGGGTGCGGGCGGGCGGGGGCCTGTTGATGCTCGGCGGCTACCACAGCCTGGGGCCGGGCGGTTACGCGGCGGGGCCCATCGGGGCCATCCTCCCCGTGGAGCCGGGCG
This sequence comes from Planctomycetales bacterium, assembly GCA_007119795.1. Next base: position 1,409 of record SKOZ01000043.1, read on the forward strand.
ATCGCGAGATCGGCCAGGTGACCGAACCCTTCCTGCCGCGGCTGACGCCCGAGGGGAACCGCCACCCGATCCTGGCCAACATCGCCGAGTTCTTCCCCACGGCGGCCGGCCCGCCGGCGGTGGTGGGCCTGCCGGAACTGGACGGAGTTACGCGGGTGGCCGGTCCGCGGCCCGCGGCCACCGTGCTGGCGACTTGTCCGGTCGAACCGGGCGAGATGCCGGTACTGGCTGTGCAGCCGGTCGATAAGGGCCGGGCGGCCGTCTTCGCCGGCGATACGACGCGCAAGTGGCAGCAGGGCCCGCGGGCCATGGACCAGGAATCGCCCTTCCTGCAGTTCTGGGGGCAGATGGTCCGTTACCTCGCCGGCCGCGAGGCCGAGGTGACGGCTGCGGCCGGCGTGACCGCGAGCACCGACAAGGCCCACTACGAGCCGGAGGAGTCGGTTGGCCTCACCGCCGTCGTCCGCGATCAGGACGGCGAGGGCACCGCCGAGGCGACGGTGACGGCCCGCGTCCGTAGTCCTGCCGGCCGCCCCGAGATGGTGCAACTCTCCGCCGTCGCCGGCCCCGCCGGCCACTACCGCGGCCTCTTCGAGCCGGTCGATCCCGGTCCCCATACCATCGAGGTCGAGGCTCGCCTGGGCGAGTTGGCCCTCGAGGCGGAACCCCTCGTAGTCGAAGTCGGCCATGCCAACCTGGAGTTCGACCGTCTGGACCTGGACGAGGTGATGCTCTCCCGGATCGCCTCCGAATCGGGGGGGCGCTACGTGCACATCACTACGGCCGATTACCTGGTCGACGAGTTCGACCGGGCCCAGCGGACCCGCCGCGTCTACCTCGAGCAGCCCCTTTCCTGGCCGCCGCTCTTCTGGCTCCTCTTCGTGGGCGTCCTCTCCCTTGAGTGGTATCTCCGCAGGCGATTCCAGTTGCGGTAAGGGGCTACCCCGCCGGCATGGTCATCTCGTCGCCCCAGAGGTAGGCGAGCAGTGCGCTATGATCGCGGAAGTCGGGGATGACGACATGGGCGCCCACACCCAGGAGCCGCTGCCGCTTCCAGGCATCGACCTGGCCGCTGCGGCCGGTCTCGTCGCTGGCTACGGCCACGGCCGTGCCGCCGGCGGAGACGACGTTGGCGATCTCCACGTAGCCGTCGCCGAATCCCAGGAGCGTCTCCCCGCCCACGGCGTTCTCCTCCAGGATCCGGCGGATGACCAGCGCCTTGGAGAAGGTGCGGTAGTCGTCCTGGGCGCCGTAGATGTGGGGGCCGAAGTATGCGGTCAGCCCCAGAAGCGCGGCCTCTTCGCGGACGAAGGCCTCGTCGGTGCCGCTGGCCAGGTAGAGCGTGGTCCCGCGCTCGATCAGGGCCGCGAGCATAGGCAGGCTGTGGGGAACGAGCATCGACTCGGCTTCGATCGCGCCGCTGCGGAGGGCCTCGCGGCGCGAGGCGATGCGGGCCATGAGCCGCTCGTGGTAGCGGTGCTTGTAGACGACCGGATCCTCGGGCACCCCACCGCGGGCCCGGACCTCCTCGGCCAGACGGATCATCTGGTAGATCGTCTGCTTGCCGTTGAGCTCCATGACGAAGTCGTGGGCCAGGGCCCGCAGCGCCGCGGGCGACTCGCCGGTGCCGGTGGCCGCCAGGACCTCGACCATCATGGGCACCATCACCTCGGGCCATCCCTCGCGGACCAGGCTCAGCGTGCCGTCGAAGTCGAAGAGGACGTGCTGCGGCGGGCTGCGACGCCCCGGGACACGGACGATTTCGATCGACGTGTCCGGGAGAACGACCGTCGGGCCGAGGGGCTCGGGGAAGCGGCGGTAGTCCTCTTCGATGGCATCTTGGGGCAGTTCGTCGGCCATGGTCCCTCCCATGATATCGGCTCGCCCGCGCCGCTTCCACGGGGGGAAAACCGCCTCCTCCCGGGCCGTTCCCCGCTCCCTCCTTCCGGCGATTCCTTTCCGTTGGTACGCTGGTGTGCTAGTATCCGCCGTATCCAGTCAGTCCCGCACCGGACCTGGTCGGGCAGGCCCGCCGCGACGGGGCGAGTCCTCACCGCGTCTGCCGGAAAGGAACCACCTGATGCAATTGCGATCGAATGCGACAAGCCGCCTCTTGGCGGCGTGCGGAGCGGTGGTCCTCGGCCTGGTGAGCGGGTGCGACTATGGCCTGAAAGGGGAAGCGGTCGTCCGGCAACGGATCGAGGAAACCAACGCCGTGGTTGAGGCCATCGAGCGTGGCGCTCCCCGAGAGGAGATCCTGGCCCTCGCCGACCGCCTGACGGAAACGGAGCACCGGTTCCAGGCCATGGATCTCACCGAAGCGGAACAGCAGGCCCTCATCGAGAAGTATGGCGAAGAAATGGAGGCAGTTCACTCGCGCGCCCATACCGCCCTCCGCGACTATATGTCCCGCCAGCAGAGGGAGTCCATGAAGCAAGGCTTCGGCCCCCCGTCGTTGCCCGGCATGCCTCTGCCGACGCCGTAGAATCGTAGAACAAGGAGCCGCCATGATACGCCAGACAACTTGTGATCCCTTCGCTCACCCCCGGTGGGAGGAGCCACTGGGGCCGGAACCCGCACTGCCCATCCCCGGCACCTGCGTCGCCCAACTCGAAGAGGACAAGGATGACTTCGACGAAGACGACTTCGACGACGACTTCGACGACGACTTCGAGGAGGAGTTCGACGAGGAGCTAGCCGAGGAATACGACCTGGACGAGGACCCGGACGGGGAGAGCGGCGGCGACGAGTTCGAGACGGGTGAGAGTCTCGATGCGGACGACGACGAAACCGACGACGATTTCGACGACGGCTTCTGATCTGATCGGACAAGCACCGTCGGCGGGCGCGCCGTTCCTCACGGCGCCGTCCGCTTACGTCGGGTCTGCGAGATGGATACGGCCCCCCTCGCTCGTTCTTCCTGGAGAGACCTATGCAAGAGCTTACGGCGCAGATTCAACAGGCCACCGACGTCATCCGTCACCACTGGGAGGGGACGCCGCGGGTGGGCATCATTCTGGGCACGGGGCTGGGGAGCCTGGTCGATCAGATTGCCACCGAGGCGTCCGTCGAGTACGAGGCGATCCCCCATTTCCCCCGCTCTACGGCGGTGGGCCACGCGGGACGGCTCGTGTGTGGCCGTCTCCAGGGAATCCGCGTGGTGGCCATGGAGGGGCGCTTCCACGCCTACGAGGGCTACAGCTACCGGCAGATCACCTTCCCGGTCCGGGTGATGAAGGCCCTCGGCGCCGAGATCCTCATCGTCTCCAACGCCTGCGGCGGGATGAACCCGCACTACGAACTGGGCGACATCGTGGTCATCGACGACCACATCAACCTCATGCACGGCAACCCGCTCATCGGCGTGAACGACGATAGCCTGGGGCCGCGCTTCCCCGACATGTGCTGCCCTTACGACCCGGAGCTCATACGGCGGGCCCTGGCAGTAGCCCGCCGCGACGACTTCGTGGCCCACAAGGGGGTCTACGTGGCGGTCACCGGCCCCAACCTGGAGACGCGGGCCGAGTACCGCTTCCTGCGGAGGATCGGGGCCGACGTGGTGGGGATGTCCACCGTGCCCGAAGTGATCGTGGCCGTCCACGCCGGCCTGCGGGTGCTGGGGCTCTCGATCGTCACCGATCTCTGCCTCCCCGACGCCCTCAAGCCCGCCGACATCGAGGAGATCCTGGCCACCGCCGCATCCGCCGAACCCAAGCTGCGGTCGATCGTCCTGGGCGTGCTCGCGGGGGAGGCGGCCTAGGGAAAAGGGGTGTTCCGTTTTCAGTTTTCAGTGGCGGAACCCTAAGGTCTTAGGTCTTAGAAAGCGTTCCCCCATCCGATCGCCGGCCCGTGAGGCCCCCATCATGCTGCCCGCCCCAACACCATGACCGACGACGACGCGGCGTTGTCTGCCTTTTTTCGCCTGTACGAGGGGATGCCCCGCGGGGGGCCGGGGAGCGATGCGTCGACCGAGGAGGCGCTCGATCGGCTTCCGCCTCTGCCGGACGAACCGCGGGTGGTCGACATGGGCTGCGGTCCGGGGCGGCAGACGCTCGTGCTGGCCCGGCGCCTCGGCGGCAGCGTGCTGGCGGTGGACATCTACGGGCCGTTTCTCTCGCAACTCCGGCAGGCGGCGGAAGTCGCCGGGCTCGCTGGCCAGATCACCATCCGGCAGGCCGACTTCGGCACCCTGGTCGAGCCGAGGGGATGGTTCGACCTCCTTTGGGCCGAAGGTGCCGTCTATCTGCTGGGCTTCGAGACAGGGCTTGCGCAGTGGCGCAGTCTGCTCAAGCCCGCTGGACTGGCGGCCATCACCGAGATCACCTGGCTCCGCAGGGACCCGCCCGCCGAGGCTCGCCAGTTCTGGGGGAGCGAGGAGGGCTACCCCGCCATGACCAGCATCGCGGGCAACCTGGAGCGGGCCGTCCGCGCCGGCTTCGACCACCTCGATCACTTCGTCCTCCCCGCCAACTGCTGGTGGGAAGAGTACTACCGGCCGCTGGAACGCCGCCTCGACGCGCTCGAGCCCTATGCCGCCGCCGACCCCGCCCTGGCCATGGTGATCGGCCAGACCCGCCGCGAGATCGACGTCTTCCGCCGCTTCGGGCATACCTACGGCTACGTCTTCTACCTCCTGCGCCGCTCCGACTAGCCTCCCCCCTCAGCGGCTCAGCCGCCGCGGTGGTGAGACGCCGGCCCGCGGGGGCAGCCCGGTCCACCGTGGCCCTTGTGCTGGGCGGGGGCGAGAGGCGAACATTCAGGGAGTTGGCCGTTAGCCTCTTGTCGGCGGGATGCGCCCGATGTAGAGGGGAACAACGCAAGCAGCCAAGCCGTTCCGGCACGGCACCTCGCGCCCGGCTAAGGTGTGGGCGACTGCTGCCAGACGCGGATGTAATCGACCTGCATCGTCGTGGGGAAGCCCCCGCGACTCGGCTCATACCCCAACGGCGGGCGCAGTCCCATCGAGAGGGTTACGTCGAGCGGCTGGTGCCAAAAGGCGTTCTCCCGCTCCGCAACCTGCTCCCCGTCGACAAACCGGCGGAACATCACCAGGTCTCTCGCGGGGGTGGCGTGGTGAAGCGAAGCATTACCGACGTGCGTACGCCGGGCTGGAAACGCGAACAAGAGTGTGTGGGCACCCCCTTTCGCTCCGCCCCGCTTGGACTCCTCGTCCCCTTCGCCGCTCTCGGGTAGCGGGCCGCACCAGGCGGCTGCGACGCCCCGGAAGGGACGGCGATCAGCCGCCGTAGGGATGGACCCAGGGAGCGCGGTACTCGCGTTTCAGCAGGGCGGCGGCAGCGGGATTGTCGACTATGGTCTCCGCCGTTGCGTCCCATTCCACGCTGGAGACGGAATCCAAGGCGATCATGCCGAGCTGCACCGTGGTGGTCGACTGGTAGCCGTCTTCGATGGTGCAGGAGGGTTCGCGCCGTTCGCGAACCGCCTCGAGGAAGTCGGCCACGTGGAGCAGCCCGGCGTCGGTGCGGGCGCGGTACTCGCGGCGCTGCTCGGGCCGGCCGTTGGGGATGACCACCCAGCGGTCGTCGCTGGCGAAGACCGTGGCTCCGGTGCCGAAGAGGAATATGCCGTTGTTGACCTCGGGCGTGTATTCTTCGGCACCCCAGAGGCGGTGCCGCCAAACGAGCGGGCAGCGGTCGAACTCGAAGTGGGCGGTGAGGGTATCGGGCGTGGTGATCCGCCCTTGATAGTGATAGAGCCCACCGGCGGCCGTGGTCAGCTTGGGTGTCTCCAAATCGAGGATGCGACGGACGGCATCGACGAGGTGGATGCCCCAGTCGACGAGGTGACCGTGACCGGTGGTCTTCTCCAACCGCCAATGGAAGTGACCGACCTGCGGGCTGTAGGGAATTTTCGGTGCCGGCCCGCACCAGAGGTCCCAGTCGAGGGTCTCGGGCGGGTCCTGGGGTGTGGAGTCCTTCAGGCCGGCACGGTAGTGGATCTGGGCGTCGACCTGGACGATCTCCCCGGCCTCGCCGGCGGCCACGAACTCGCGGACCTCCTGGAGTGCCTTGGCCTGGCGGCGCTGGAAGCCGATTTGCACCACGCGGTCACTGGCCTGGGCGGCATCGACCATTGCCCGCCCTTCGCGGACGTCGTAGGCGAGCGGCTTTTCGCAATAGACGTCCAACCCCCGCTCGATGGCGGCAAGGAATTGGAGGGCGTGCCACTGGGGAGGGGTGGCGATAACCACCGCGTCGAGTTCGTCGAGGGCCAAGAGCTCTTCGTAGTGCTTGAAGGTGGCCGGCCGCTTCCCCTGCAACTCCTCGAGCTCCCCGGCGCTATTCTCCAGGTGCGCCGCATCGACGTCGCAGACGGCCACGACCTCCGCCCCGCCCGCGTTGAGCGCCGCTCGGGCGTTGACCATTCCGTACCAGCCCACGCCGACGATCCCCAGGCGGATGACCGGCTCGCGGCCGGCGGCGTGGACCATGCGACCGGCAGCGAGACTGCCCAAGGCAGCGGTCCCGAGGAAACGGCGTCGTGTCGTCTTCACGGATCTTCTCCTTACGATGAACAGATCGAATCGCGAGGCCCCCACGGACGGGCTGATTCCGCCACCGCGGCTTGCCCTTTCCCGTACCGCGAAAGTAGACTTTCTCAAGATCAGGGAGAGCCTGCCTGCTCCCGGACCGCGAAACGGACGGGACTGTCCGTCCTGCGAGCCCTTCCCGAAGGCCAGAAGAAGCCTACTCGCCGCCGCCGCGGCCGTCAAGGAAATGCGGCGCCCGCGCGGCGCTCCTCCCAACATCGATGAGGGTCCCTCCATGAGCCGCAGCGTTCCGATTCCACGACGTGCCCTGTTCCGCTGCCTGGGCCGCACCGCCGCGGCTGCAGGATTGGGGCCGCTTCTTACGGCCCTGGCCCACGGCAGAGGCTGTTCCGTCGATCCGGGCGCGCTGGCCGACGAGATTGAGACGGTGCTCTGGGAGAACTACCTCCCGGCATGGTTCCCCCGCTGTCTCGACGAGGAGCGGGGGGGATTTCACGAAGTCTTCGCCGAGGACTGGACTCCCGGGGCGGTGGACGCCAAGTTCCTCGTCCACCAGGCTCGCCAGACTTGGACTGCCGCCGCCGTGGCCATGGCTTACCCCGAGCACCGCGACCGCTTCCTCCGCTATGCCCACCATGGACTGGCCTTCCTGCGCTCGGGGATGTGGGACGAGGAGAACGGCGGCTTCTTTGACTGGGTCGATCCCCGCGGCGGCCGCCACCCGCAACGGCTCCCCTGGAAGAATCTCTATGCGCAGTCGTTCGGCATCTACGCCGCTGCGCGGGCGGCGATGGCCACCGGCAGCAGGCGAACCCTGGAGCTGGGAGAGCGGGCCTTCCGTTGGCTCGACCGCCACGGCCACGACGACGAATACGGCGGCTACTTCGAACATTTCACCGAGAGTGGCCGGCCCATCCTCGACGAGGAAGAAGTGGCCCGCACCGAGGGCCGCTTCCAGGCCATCGGCGTGGTGGGCCAGAAATCGATGAACGCCCACATCCACCTCCTCGAGGCCCTGAGCGAGCTGTTCCACGTCTGGCCCGAGGCCCTGCTCCGCAAGCGGCTCGAGGAGGTTTTCGCCCTCGTCCGCGACCGCATCGTCCTTCCCGCCGGCCATCTGGCAATGTTCACCGACCGCGGCTTCACGCCCCGCGACGAACGGGGCTCCTACGGCCACCAGTTGGAAATCGCCTACCTGCTGGTCGAGGCCGAGGAGGCCCTGGGCCGCGCGCACGGCCCCGCCACCCGCGACGCCGCCCGGCGCACCGTGGACCATGCCATCCGCTTCGGATGGGACACGGAGCACGGCGGCTTCTTCGACGAGGGTCCCCCGGAGGGCGAAGCCACCAGGCGGCAGAAGATCTGGTGGGTCCTGGCCGAGGCGCTCAACGGCTTAATCGTAGCCGATCACCTCTTCGGCACCGACGAGCCGAAGTACCGCAATCTCTTCGTACCCACCTGGGCCTTCTACCGCGACCACCTCCTCGACCACCGCCACGGCGGCTCCTTCGCCGAGACGGACGAAGCGGGCAGGCCCCTGGGGCGCAGCAAAGCAAACCCCTGGAAGACGACGTACCACGAGGTCCGCGCCTTCCTTTTCGCCATCCAGGAGCTCCGCAAACGGTAGCTCACGCCCGCTGGGACATCGCCTCGGCGAGAATCGTCGAGGTAGTCTCCCGCATGATGCGGGGATCCACGGTGCGGCCGGCGAGGAGGGTCTGGCGAACTTCCTTGCCGGAGATGAAGACCGGTTTCTCGTCGGGGTGGTTCTCCATGAGGTCGACCCGCCGAAGGGACTCGTAGTAGGCGGCGAAACCCACCTTCAGGGGATGGATGGCCAACTCGCCGGGGAGACGTTCAAAGATCTCCTGGGCATCGAAGTCGCCCCAGATGGACGCCCCGTCGTGGTAGGGGGCATCGGCGTGCTTGCGGCCGATGATGATGTCCGTGAAGCCGAAGTTCTGCCGGTAGATGGCGTGCATCACCGCCTCCTTGGGGCCGCCGTAGAACATCTTGATGTCCAGCCCGAGGAGGATCACGCGGTCGGGGACCGATTCGCCGCGGGGGCCCCAGAGCTCCGGATCGCTGTCGCCCTCACCCAGGGCGCGGCTCTCGATGAGAGCCTCGTACGTGTGCATGCGGACGTCGGCGTGGACGTCGTCGCCCTTGGTCTCGCCGATCAGCGGGTTGAGGCAGGCGCCGGCGTTGTAGCCCTGGCGGAGAAGCGTCTCGAGCCCGTAGACCAGGGCGTACTCGTGGGCGCGGTGCAGGGGATTGCGGGTCTGGAAGGCGACCGCCCGCTCCCAGCCTTTCTCGGCTAACAGGGCGCGGACCTCGCGGGGCGTGAGCAGGTACTTGCCGAAACGGGGGTCTTTCGGCTGCGGGAGGACGCGAATGCGGCCGCCGAGCAGATGCGTCTTATCGGCGTCGCCGACGAGCACCATGTCGCCGCCGGGATGGTCGGTGCGGTCGGTGAGGTATACCCGGGCGAGGTACTTCCGCTTGTCCCACGGGAAGACGTCGGAGACGACGAGCGTTGCGACCACGTGGCCCTGGGAATTGACCAAAGCGGCCTCTTCGCCGGGGCCGAGCCGGCGAGCCATCGCCTCCGTCACCGGCAGCGCCAGAGGGATCGTCCAAGCGTACCGGGTCCCCTCCCGCTCGATGACCGATTCGTCGAGGACGCGCTCGAAGGTGCCGCCGTCCATGGGGCCCTCGAGCGGGCTCAGACCGCCATCGCCGAAGCGGTAGACGGTGGAGAGGTCGGCGTCGGAGACGGGAATCTTCATCAGCCGCTCGGCGCGGGCGAGAAAGCCGTCAATCTCCTCGGCGGGGACGGTACGGCAGACGGGTTCGGAGAGGCCGCCGTGGACGGGGACGAGGTCGGGCATGGTGGATTTCCTCGAACGGTGCAGGAGCCGGTGCTCTCGACTGCCGACCAAGAAGGCAGCGTGGGCCGGTATGGATTGCGCCAAGCGTGCCAGTATAAAGTCGGCTGCGGAGGGACTCAACGGGGCTGCTGTGCGCAGGGGGAGCGACGCGAAACGCCGGTCCCGGCGGAGGAAGCCGCCGTCTGCCGGCCACCCCGCGAAAGAAACAACCCCCCTCGCCAGAGCGGCCCAAGTCAAGGGAGCGAGCGGGGACGCACCGACCCCGCCGAACCGACCCGCCGAATCACGCGGTGGGAGGCGAAGGGGCGTCGTCTCTCCAGGCAGCCACGCCGCCAACGACGTAAGCCGCCAGGGTACGGGTGCTTCGGCCCTTTTCGCCATCGAGGCCTGTCGGACGTCGGGAGAACCCTCTGAACAGGTTATCCACGGCGGACGGTCTGCAGAGCGTTCGCGTTTCGTGAGCCGCGCGTGAGGATCTGTGCCGCTTTTTCGGCCCGTTTCGGCGGCCGGCGGACGGCGGCGCGAAAAAGCGGTCTCCGGCGTCGCCGGGGATGTTTGACAGCAGTGCTAGCAACGCTAGAATCAGCTTCTCTGGGTGACACGCAACGAAGGATTGTCGGCGGCGTTTGCCGCTGCATTTTCCGCGCCTAATCTTCGCGCACCGCTTCCGTTATTGGCGGGGAACGATCGTCCCTGGGACGATCCTGCGGGGAGAGACCGCGCGCCGGGGACGGTCAGGAAGTGACCAGGGACGATACGGAAATCGTGTCGGCAGTGCGCGCGGTGCTGGCCCGCAGGGTGGGGCGCGAGCGCTTCGGGCTCTGGTTCGGCGCTAGCACACGTTTGACTTGGGCCGAGGGCGTGATGACCGTCGCCGCGCCCAACCGCATCTTTCGCGACTGGCTCCGCTCGAACTTCCAGGCGCCCCTCGAGGATGCCTGCCGGGAGACGGGGGGGGCCGTGCCGGCGCTGCGGTTCGTCGTCGATGCTTCGCTCCCGGAGCCCTTGCCAGCCATGGCACCGCAGGGTGAGCGGAAAGGCCGGGAAGTCGGTGAAGGAGGCAAAGGTGAAGGAGGCAAAGGTAGCGGCGCGGAGCCAGCGGGGAAAGCGGGGGACCAGGGGCCACTGGGCGGTCTGGGCCGGTATCCCGGTTCGAACGGTCGAACCGGCGACAATGGGCAGGGCGGTGGAAACGGGTCCGGTTCGCAGACGGCCCATCCGCGGCAGAGGGGCAAGTCGGCAGCGGAACGGCGTTTCGCCAGCTTCGAGACCTTCGTGACCGGACCCTCGAACCGCATCGCCCGGGCCGCCGCCGAGATGGCGGTGCAGTCGCTGGGTCAGTTCTCGCCGCTGACGATCCACGGGTCCACGAGCGTCGGGAAGACGCACCTCTTGCAGGCCGTGTGGACAGCGGCCCGCCGCATGCACAGCAAGGCGAACGCGGTGTTCCTCTCCGCCGAGCAGTTCACCAGTTACTTCATCGAGGCGGTGCGAGGCTCCGGCCTGCCGAGCTTTCGCAGGAAGTACCGCAACGTGGACCTGTTGATCGTGGACGACTTGCAGTTCTTCTGCGGCAAGCGGTCGACACAGGTGGAGCTGCGGTATACGGTCGATACGGTACTCCGCCGCGGAGGGCAGATCGTCTTCTCTTCGGACCGGCCGCCCGCCGAGCTCACCGACTTGGGGCCGGAGCTGCTCAGCCGGTTGGCGAGCGGAATGGTATGCGCCATCGAGCTGCCGGAGCACGCCACACGGCTGGGGATCGTGGCCCACCTCGCCGGCCGGCTGGAGATGAGCGTCCCCAACGACGTGCGGCAGTTTGTCGCCGCGCGGCTGGCGAGCCACGCCCGCGAGCTGGCCGGAGCCTTGTGCCGCTTGCAGGCGGCGAGCAAGGCCTACCAACGGCCCATCGACCTGGCACTGGCCGAGGAAGTGCTTGCCGAGATGATCCGCCAGGGCAGCCGGGTGGTTCGGCTGGCCGACATCGACCGCGCCGTCTGCGAGGTCTTCGGCCTGGAGTCGGCGACTCTCAAGTCGGCGCGGAAGGGGAAGGCGGTAAGCCACCCGCGGATGCTTGCCATGTGGCTGGCCCGAAAACACACCCGCGCAGCCTTCTCGGAAATCGGGCAGTTCTTCGGCCGCCGCAGCCACAGTACCGTGATCGCCGCCCAGAAGCGGGTCGACGTCTGGCTGGCGGGTCAGGAGCCGCTGCAGACGGACGCCGGACAGTGTACCGTCGAGGAGGCCATCTGCCGGATCGAGCGGCATCTGCTGGCCGGATGAATTCCGCCGCCTACCCCCTCCGGCCGCGGCCGGAATACAGCCGCTCTTCGGTGACTACGGCGTCGAGGAAGACGTCGTGCGGCTCCATGGGGACGGCAGGAAAGAGCTGGCACTCGAAGGCCAGCCCCGCCGTGAAGGCGTCCTCCCGGAGGCGGGCCAGGAAGCGGTCATAGTAGCCCCTGCCTTGACCGATCCGTCCCCCGCGCCGGTCGAAGGCCACGCCGGGCACCATGACCAGGTCGATCGACCGCGGGTCGGCGCGGCGTTGGGCAAGGCGGCGCAGCGCCGGGGAAGGCTCCGGAATGCCGAAGTGCCCCGGCCGGAGCTCGTCGAGGTCGTACAGCCGGAAGAGGCGCAGTTCGCCCTCCGCGCAAAAGGGGACCACGAGCTGCTTGCCTTCAATCAGCATCGCGGTTAGGAGGGGGAGGGTGCGGACCTCGTTGCGTACGCCCACGTAGGCCATCACCGTTGCGGCGGCGGCGTACGGTGCCAGTGCCGCGAAGCGGGCGCAGACGGCTGCGCTGAGCCGGTCTTTTCCGCGCTGGCGGCGGCGGCGTTCCTCGGCGGCGGTGCGGAGGGCCGTTTTGTCGGGCGTGGCTTCGGGCATCACCATCGGTTCGCTCGGCACGCGATGACGGCTCGATCACTCAAGGAAGCGATACGCGGCGGCCGGCGGCAGCGATCGCACCGGCAGAAAGGGCGCGCACCGCGTCCCTCTCCACCTCGCCGGCTGCCGCTAGGGGTCGGTTAGTTCCGGCGACGGATGAAGGGAATCGCGGTCCTTCCTCCATGCGGGCGTAGCCACCCCACTGCGGCGCCATCCTAGGCCGGGAGCTCTCAGCGGGCAAGCCGCGACCGGCCCGGCCGAGGCCGGAAGAGGGTGAACCGGTCGCACATTGCGGATGAGGAAGGCGGCGGAAGCGCGGAGGAAGAATGGGAGACCTGCCCGATCACGCGCCGATGGGTGGCCTCGATACCCCACCTAAGGTGTGTGCGCCATGAGGACCGATTGGTGCATAGGCTGGCCACGCCTGGCAGGCTGGGTACCTTTTTTCGGGGGCGGCGATGGATTATGCTACGGAGGCAGCGGTGAGGTGGCTGCCGCCTTGACTCTACCCACCGGTGCCGCGCGAAGGGGAAATGCACAAGGAGACGGCCGTGTTCGATGCTCTGCCTTTCGTCCTCGCCCAGCAGCCGGAGACCTTTGTGATCATCGTCGCCGTACTCGTGGCGATGGCCTTCTTCGGCGTGGTGGCGGTGATCGCCCTCATGTACGGGGCCCTCTGGTTCCAGGCCTACATGTCCAACGCCGACGTGTCGCTGATCAGCCTCGTCGGGATGAGCTTCCGCCAGGTGGAGGCCCGCCTGATCGTGGAGGCCAAGATCATGGCGATGCAGGCGGGGGTGGGGGTCGACCGGGAGACCGGCATCACTACCCGCCGCCTGGAGGCCCACTACCTGGCGGGGGGAAACGTCGTCAACGTGATCCGGGCGATCATCGCCGCCCACCGCGCCGATTTGGGGCTCGACTTCGACCGCGCCGCCGCCATCGACTTGGCGGGCCGCGACGTCCTCGAGGCCGTCCGCACGAGCGTCTATCCCAAGGTCATCGATTGTCCCGATCCCCGCAAGTCGCAGCGATCCTATCTGAGCGCCATCGCCAAGAACGGCGTCGAGCTGCGGGTGCGGGCGCGGGTCACCGTACGAACGAATCTGGCGCGCCTGATCGGTGGGGCCACCGAGGATACGATCATCGCCCGAGTCGGCGAGGGGATCATCACCGCGATTGGTTCGGCGGAGACGCACCAGCGCGTCATGGAGAATCCCGACCTCGTCTCCAAGGCGGTGCTGGCCCGCGGGCTGGACTCGCAAACGGCCTTCGAGATCGTCTCCATCGACATCGCCGACATCGACGCCGGCGAGAACATCGGCGCCCGCCTCCAGGCGGACCAGGCCGAAGCCAATACCCGCATGGCCCGCGCCCGCGCCGAGGAGCGGCGCGCCCTGGCCACCGCCCGCGAGCAGGAAATGCAGGCCGAAGTCGCTCGCAACCGCGCCGCCGTCGTCCTCGCCGAAGCCGAGGTGCCCCAAGCCATCGCCTCGGCCTTCCGCGAAGGGAATCTCCGCATAGGCCCGGATGGGGACAGCAAGGTCTAGCCCGGCCTGCCAGTCCGTCGGGCTGCGTTCAGGCCCTGGCCTGACTCGCTTTCCGTGTTGCCCCGGGGGGCCGATGCCGGCACACGCTTCGGCCGCCGTAGCGCCCCCTGCCGCGGATCGGGGATCCCCCTACGCCGAAACCAGGGAATCGCGGATAGACGACGCCGCTTTCCATGCGACAATCGGGGCATGATTCGGCCCAATGACGCGTCCTCCGACCAGTTCCCCTCGCTGCCGCGGCAGGCCTGGAACCTCACCCAATCCTTGGCCGCCTTTGCCGCTGACGGCTTCCGCACGCTTCCCATCGTCAAGTACCGCGAGCGGCTGTCGGTCTGCCGCGCCTGTGAACGGCGTCGCGGGAACCGCTGTCTTGACTGCGGCTGCCGGCTGGCCCAGAAGGCCCGGGGCCGGGCGTTTCAGTGCCCGCGGGGAAAGTGGCCGATGCCCGACTCGGCGCAACATCCACCCCGATCTCTTGAAACGATAGGTTAGCCACCTCCGCGCCTCCAGCCCGACCCTGCGATTCCTTCCCCGTCGGGGCACCCCCCCGCCTCGCGACGCGCAGAAGAGGGTTCGCGCGGCACCCAGCCGTGCCGGGACCTCACTGGCAGGCTTCCAGCAGCTCGCGGCGGACGGAGACCTCGGGGTAATCGAGGGCGAGCCGGCGGATGATGGGGATGCTGGCGGGATCGGCGATGCGGCCGAGCGCTTCGGCGGCGGCGTAGCGGGTGTCGACGGCGTTGTCGAGGTTGCCGACCACCTCCAGCAGCGTGGGGACGGCCCGCGGATCGCCGATGTGGCCCAATGCCCAGGCGGCGGCCGCGCGCCAGCAGGGCGTGGGCTCGAGTTGGAGCAAGTGGATGTTCGGCTCGGCGGGGTCGGGGCGGCCGTGGCGGGCCTCGTTCAATTCCGGCGCCAGCGACGCCAGGAGCATATCGAACGACGACGGATCGCGGAGGTTGCCCAGCGCCCGCCCGAGGAAAAGAAGCACCCAATGGCGCTGCGGCATCTCCACGTGGAAGACGGGGGTGTTGAGGGCACGGTCGGGCAACTCTTCCGGCTTGGCGCGATACCGCTCGAATGCGGCGCGAATGGCAGGCGCATAGCTCGATTCGCGGCACGTCGAGGCGAGCAGTTGGGCGGCGCGGTTGTCCGGGGCCGGCTGGCCGGCCCAGGAGTTGAACGCGGCGCTGAGCGCCTCCTGCAATTCCTCGGAAGCTGTTGCTTGCGGGTCGCCCAGCATGGCCAGGCAGGTCTCGATGAGCTCGTCGCCGCGGCCGCTGCGGCGGATCACCCGCCCGGCGAGCAACTCGTAGGTGTCCGTATCGAGGTAGAGGGCGCGGTCGGGATCGGTGGGGACGGAACGGATGATGTGCGGCACGATGGGCCCCGCGCGGGTCGAGCCGATGCGGTCGAGGGCCTCGATCACGCGGGCATGGACCGGCGAGGAGTGGCAGGCGAAGAGGGCCTCGTGGTCGCTGTACCAGCCCACGTAGTCGACATAGTCTCCCAGCCGGGCGAAGGTATCGATGAGCACCGTCTCGGCCTCGGGCGTGCCGATCCATCCCAGAGCCTCGACGGCCGCCTCGGCGAGGAACAGGTTGCCGTGGACGGGGTCGACGTGATCGGCGAGCACCTCCTGGAGCAGCGGCACGGCCTCGGTATCGCCCAGGAAGCCCAGGGCGCGGGTGGCCGCCTGGAGGGTGCGAGGGTTCAGGGGCGAGTCGGCGCCGAAGGTGAAATTGTCCGTACGGTTGTTGTTGACGAACGGCGGATAGGGGTTGTTATCCTTCTCGCGGGCTACATAGCCGCGCAGGGCCGCGCGGGCGGCATCGCCGCCAATATGCCCGAGGGCCACGATCGCCCGCCGCTGCACTCCACGGTCCTCGCTGTCGATCTCTTCGACCAGCGCCGCTTCCAGCTTCGGCCAGGGGTTATCATCGAGCCAGGTGCGCCATGCTTCAGCTTGGCGCCGTCGGGCGTCGTTGGTTAAAGGCAGATCCACCGGCTCGCGGTGCGCGGTGAGACCCTCCAAAGCCACCGCCGCCGCCTGCGCTACATGGAGGTCCGAGTCTTCGAGGAGATCGAGCAGCGGGGCCACGCTCTCGCGCGTGCCGCATGCCGCCAGCGCCAGCGCGGCCGCCACGCGGACCTCCCGGCTCGGGTCGCCAAGCACACCGGCCAGCGCCGGCGCGGCCGCCCGGTCGCGGAACAGCGCCAGCCGCTTCGCGGCAGAGCTGCGCATGTCCGCATCGGGATGATCCAGCTTCTCGACCCACGCGGTCACTTCCTCCCGGCCTGGGGCAAGAGGGCCTTCCGTGTCGCGATACCGGTTCAGCGACGCCGTCTCGCGGAAGCGTTCGAACTGGAGGTCCATCATGCCGGATACGCCGGAATTGTTCCCCCGGAACCGGTGCGGTTCGCCTCGGTCGAGCAGCTTCAGCGGCCGCACGTGAAAGGCTTCGACCAGCCCGCCTTCCGTGGGCGGGGCGGCCTGGCGGGGTTCGTGGCAGCCCGTGCAGGAGCGGACTTCGCCCGGCCGCACGTAGATCCACGACATCTCGTTGAGCTCGGAGCGGCCTTCGGCATCGACGGCCTGCAGCGCCAGGGGGACGTCGGCCGGTACTTCCACGGAAAAGGAGCCGTCGGGAGCGATCGGCACCGTCCCCAGCTCGATCACCTCTTTCCCCTGGTGGACGAAGTCGAAATGCGACGACCGCATGCTCACTCCCCGCGAGCGAAGCACACGGATGGCGCGAATCTGCTCCCAGTCGGCGTCGGTCTTCCGCGTGATATGCACGTTCTGGGCATAGAGGAATCCCGTGGCGCTGGGCAGATCCGCGCCCGGATCGCGGACCGTCTCGGGCAGGATCGGCGGCCGCGGCCGCGGCCCCACGAATACCGGCGAGTGGATGGGCGTCTCTTCCGATTCGTACACCTTGACGACACGGTTGTCGTCCGGATCGACTACGGCCAGCACGCGGGGCCGCCTGTCGTTGACGGGACTGTCGAGCACGGTGGCAAGCAATCTCCCGTCGGGCAGCGGGGCCAGCTCGCCCAGGCCGTCGGGGAGCCGCTGGAACGACTCCTCTGCCGCGCTCGGGGTGGCCACAAAATTGCCGCGGTTGGAGATGAAGGCCACCCGTCCGTCCGGGAGCGGTGCCGGGCTGCCGTAGCCCAATAGGCGCAGCCGCACACCGTAAACGGCCCCAACGTCCGCCCCGACCAGCGTCTGCCCCGCCGTGCCGTCCGGCCGGATGGCGTGGATCTTCGTTTCGACTTTGGCGCGGCCGAAGAAGTTGTCGCTGCGGACGAAGGCGATCCGCCCGTCGGCAAGCACCTTCGGCTCGTTGTCGAAGATGGGGGTGTGCGTGATCGACTGGATCCCGCTCCCGTCCGGCTGCATCACGAACAGGGCCCGCGACGGCGCGCCGTGATACTCTTCGAAGGTGCCGATGCGTGTCGAGGTGAACACGATCCGCCCGTCCGGCAGTTCGGCGGGATCGATGTCGTGGAAGGGTCCGCTGGTGAGCTGCTGCGGCGAGCCGCCGTCGACGGGGACCCGGTAGATGTGGAAGAAGCTGCTGCCCTCCGGCGCCATGGCCACGTAGATCGACTTGCCGTCGTAGCTCACGCTGGGCGAGCCGATCACCCCGCGGCCGGCGTCGATCAGAACGCGCGGCTCCGCCCCCGGCCCCAAGGGGTCGAGCACGCACAGCCTGCGGCCGATCTTCGACGGGCAGGGCAAGTCGAACCCCGTGAATGCACGCGACCACTCGTCGACCCGAAAGCAGACGCCCCAGGCATCTTCGTTGAGCGGCACGTAGACGCTGCAATCATCCGCCACGAAGGCGACGGCGCCCGGCCAAACGAAGTCGGCATCGGGTTGACTGAGAGCCAGTCGCGTGGGAAGCACGCCGATGCGGCGGCCGCCTGTCGATCCCTCGTACTGCAAGTCCCCCCAGGGCGCCATACCCATCGGGCCCAGCGGCGTGGCCGCAGCCCACTCCCCGCCTTCGTGATACTCGGGGAGTGAGTATTCGTCGGGCTCGCCCTCGGAGGCGACCCGCCAGGTCGAATCGGTCACCAGTTCGAACGGTTCCGCACCTTCCGTGTCGACCCGCAGGGCCGCGACGACACCGCGGCTTCCTCCCAGGCAAATCCCACGAATTCCCAACACGTTCCGGCCCGGCGCCAGGCGGTCCGCAATGTTCCACCGTTCGACCGAACCCCAGACGTCCGAGCCGGGACCGATGTCGTAACCCACCATGGTGCCGTTCACGTACAACTCGTAACCGTTGTCGGCCGTGATGAGCATACTGGCCGCAGTGGGTGGGCTGTCGATCGTGAACTCGAGGCGAAACTCGGATACATCAGTTTGCATATCGCCCCAGATCCACGAGGCGTTATCGATCGCGGGCAGCGGTTCATCCGCCGCCGATCCACCCGCCCCGGGCGAGTTGAACAGCCCGATCGCCAAAAACGCGGCTATGACAAAATTGCCCGCCAGCACGTACCCCCTGGAAGTCGTCGTCATTGCAGTCATCGCTCTCCTTGTTGGGGGCAGGCCGCGGTAGATCAGCGGGGCCTCATTCGGTTCCCGCGAGCCGAAAAAGGACTTACGGCAGACACGATGCGTCGATGCGCCGCTCGGCCCGAAGCAGAAGGCTGTCGGGCCGACAACCCATGAGTTTCCGCAACCAGTATACGCTAGCGGGAAGGATTTCGCCAACATTCCTTGCTATTCATTGCGTCCCGTGTCGTTCCTCCGGCTCCAGAAGGCAGACCTGCCGAAGCATGGCACGACCAGAGGCCTGCCCCGGAGCCGGAAAGCGGATTGCCGACACGCCCATCAGGTTAACACGAACGCAGGCCTTGTCCAACCGATCCACGCCCATGGCGGCCTCCGCCCGAGACGGCGACGACCTGGGCACCTGCCTTGACGGCAGAGAGATCCCCCCGGATCCGGAGCATGGCCTCCTTCCGTCGGGTTGCACGGCAACCGTTGAAGGTCGGCCCTCTCCTCCCGGGGATATTGGATGCGGTACATTGCCGAACAAAGTTCACCGGACAGCTTGCGTATGGTATAGTCGTCGGGTCTGGAAACCGTTTGCCGACCGTCCTGGACCAAGGGACATGGCTTCAACCGAGTCAGACAGGGAACCTGAACACCCTGCAAGGAGACAGAAATGAAACGGCGCGACTTTCTGGCGGCGGGTATGGGAGGCGTCGTGGTCTCCGTATCGGACGGACTCTCTCCGATACAAAAGGCGATCGCCTCGCTGGCACCCGAGATGGGGAGCAGTCCCAATGCAATGAAGCTCCACGTGAAGCCGGTGCTGACGAGTATCGTCCACACCGGCTCGTGGGAGGGCCCCTGCCGGTGGACGGCGATGAGCCCGGCCGAGGAACGGAGGCAGGCCGGCGAGGCATTCGCCCGCTGGTCGCAGGAACTCCGGGAAAAGGGCCTTGCTGGATCGAGTGACGTGAAACTGCTGGAGCCGGCCCACGTCCTCTTCTCCGAGGATTTCACGATCCACCAGGAGGAATGGGATAAGCTGGCCCCCGAGAGCGAAGCCACCGACGTCTTCTACATCGTTCCCGCAGGGTCGTCGATCTCGGCCTACGAGATCGGGAACCGCTTCGGCAAGCCGATCCTCATGCGCGGCCTTTCCTGCCGCACGGTGGATATTGCGGCGTATGCGAAGGCCAAGGGGAACGAGGCGTTTCTGGCTGCCGACGACGCCGAGTTGGCTCGGCTCCTGTCGCTGCTGCGCGCGAGGAAGGTGCTGCGAAGCACCCGGGTGCTGTTCCCCACGGACCGCGGTCTCCCGGCAGCATGCTCCGTGGGGAGCATCTGGGACCTCCAGGGGCTCGAGAAGCGATTGGGAGTGGCCGTGAAGACGATCCCCTACCGGGAACTCGCCGAGGAAATGGAACGGGTGCAGGCGGATGAAGCGACAACGGCTCAAGCTGCGGAGGCCGGCGAGCAACTGCTCTGCAATGCGCACCGATCGCACATCGACAAGGAGTACCTTGTGAAGAGCCTTCAGTTCTACCGGGCGGTGGACAACCTGATGGCCCGGCACGCTGCCAACGCCTTCACCATCGAATGCTTCGAGCTGTGCTCGAGCAAGCTCGCCGCCCAGTGGCAAATCACCCCTTGCCTGGTTCACGGCCTTCTCAAAGATCGAGGATTGGCCGCCTCGTGCGAGGGCGATCTCGGATCGCTCCTGGCGATCCAATTGCTGACGACGATATCGGGGAAGTCGTGCCACCAGGGGAACTCCGATCCGAGGGGCGAAGGAACGTTCCGAATCAACCACAGCAACCCGGCGCTGAAGATGAACGGCTTCGACCAGCCCGAATTGCCCTACCAACTGGGCCGCTTCGTCTCCGAGGGATGGGGGGCGAAGTACGTTGTGGACTTCATGAACAACGAGGAGAAGACGGTCACGGTTGCCCGCGTCGATCCCACTGCGAGGAAGCTCCTTGTGCTCAAGGGGGAGCTGGTGGGGGCCAGCGGCTGGGGGCCGGACCTGATCGGCTGCTCGGTCGAGGCCGTGATCAGGCCGCCGCAGGGAACCTTGGACCGCTTCCTGCGGGAGCGGATGGTCTACGGCAACCATCTCCAGTGGGTCTACGGCGACTATGCCGAGGAAATGCGGGAAGTCGGCGAGATGCTCCACCTGGAGGTCGAAGTGATCGCCTGACATTGCGGGCGCGATTCGCCGGGACGGCTCGCTCTCCGGGAGGGCACCCACTGAGGGGGCCCCCGTGCCTGACTTTATCCTTTGGCTTGGCTCACAGCGCCGCGTGCCGAGAATCGCAGCAGGTGATGAGCGATTGCCTCGGCCGAAGCGGGGGGCACCCAAATTCCCAAGAGCCTCCAGGGTGACACGTATCGTTGCCCCCACCGCACCCACCTTCTCTATACGCCCCATACCTCCCGGGCGTCGCCTCCGGCGGAACCGGGTGAACCCCTTCAATGCTCAATAGCTGCCCGAGCGATACCGATAGTATCCAAGGAGCAGGAGATCGCTCGGCATCGTGCGGCAGCCCGGCAACCGTGGCGGCCGCCCCCTTCGGTCCACCAAGTCGCCCGCCCGCCATGACAACACACGAAGCAGAGTCCGATGCTGGTCGCCCGACCCCTGGTCCGTCCGTGTCCCGTCCCACGGTACTTGCTCGTTTGCCCGATGTGGGCGACGCGATGGGCGTGCTCGGGCCCTTCCGCAACGGTGCCGGTATCATCAGGCACAGGACCAAAGCCGGGATGCTTTTCGGGGGCGCGGTGCTGCTGCTGATCGTCGCCCTCTCTCCGCTGCTCTTCAGCCGATTCGATGCGCGGGGCGAACCGTCGGACCCGGCCCGGCATTCGGCGTCCGTCACCCCAACGGCCGATTCCGCCCCTCCGTGCGCGCCCACCCAGGCACCCATGCGGAGGAGTGCGGAGGGCAAGGACCGCCCCATTTCCCAACACGTGAAAGTCTGGGGTAGCGATGACACCCCCACCGCGGTGACAAGCGGTTCGGCACCCAAGCCGGACGATCCGTTGCCGTCATGTCCCGTTGCTCTCCTCTGCCTGGCGGCGAAGGCCTCCGCGCTCGAACAGGGTGGTGCAAATCTCCTTTCGGAGGGATCTCGGGAGTCGCACGGGGGACTGTTCCCGGTACGCCCGCTGGCCTCGCTCCCCGCGCCGGCACGGAGTGCCCTCTCCACCGGAGCCCGACCCCGGAGCGATCTTTACGAGATGGACGGGGCCAGGGGCTGGTTGCACCAGCGATCGGAGCAAATCGCCGAGCCGATACAACAGGTTTCCTGGTATCTCGAGGAGGCGTTCCGCGGCGGAGGCGATTCGCCTCCTTACGATGACACCTCCGATCCGTCGATGGAGTCGGAGGCGCCACAAGCGGCAAGGCCGCGGTTTACCGTGGGCGGAGTGGCTCACCGGAATTGAAGACGCTCGACGCGCTCCCCGACCAACTTGAACTCGGGGAAGGCCGGCCGCCCGCATATCGCCTTCCGGGGGGGGCTGGCGGCTGAAATGCTTGCCCGCAGGTGGCGGCCCGGTTATCGTCCTGGAAGCTGGCCCGGCGGTATCGCAGCGGCTGGCGTTTCCCTTCTTGAGGTCCTTTCGGGTGTAACCGGCAGGTCCAAGAGACGCTCGCAGACGGGAGGTTCCCAGCGATGAACGCGCATTCGGCAAACGACAAGGGGAAGCCGTATCACGGCAGGGGCTGTCCATTGATGGGGCGGCGCCGGTTTCTGGTTGCGGGCGGCGCAGGGCTCGCCTTGAGCAGTGGGCTATTCCAGTGGAGTGCCCGCCAGGTCCTCGGCGCGCCGCGTTTGCCCGGCGACGGGGAAGAGAAGCCGCGCATCCTCGTCGGCTTCGCTCGCCCGGACATCGAACGCTTCTTTGCAGCTCCGGGCGCCGGCTACCCGCTGGCGGAAAACCAGGAGCTCTACACGCAGATCCTCGCGAGGGCCGCCGAGGACCTGGGCGTGGTGCTCGATATCGAGCGCGCGCCGCTGGGCGACGAGCAGGCCGCCGACGCCCTCCTGGCAAGGAAGGGCGATGCCGCCGACGGAGCCTTACTGGTCCACATGGCGTCGCGCCACAACCCGGCGATCAGTCACTTCCTCGCCAACCGCCCCGAGGGGCTGCCCACGATCGTTTACGGACCGCAGGGGACGAGAGGTTGGATGATCGAGAGTGCACCCCACTGTTTCATCGGTGTCACGGACAAAGTGGAATGGCTGGCCACGGCGCTGCGGACCCTCAAGGCACGTTGGCAGATGGCGCACACGCGTCTCGCCGTGATCAGGGGGGACGCAGAGCGTGAAGAGCGGCTCGAGCCGCTGGGGTCCGTGCTCCACCATCTCCCCCTGGAAACGTTGAGGGAGTTCATGTACGCCGCGGAGGGCGCCGAAGAAGTCCGGGAAATCGCCGCGCGGTGTATCGAGAATGCCCAGGCCGTGGTCGAGCCTTCGGAGGAGGACATCCTCAAAGCGGCGCGGAACTATGTAGCGAACCGCCTCCTCATGGAGGCGACGGGCGTTCACGCGGTAACCACGGATTGCCTGGGGCTGGTGAGGGAGGACGGCTCGCTGGTACAGTGCCTGGCCTTCTGCTTGCTGCTCGACGAAGGGTCGTGCGGGGGCTGCGAGGCCGATGTCTATCCGGCCCTCACCTGCCTGCTGAGCAGCTACCTCCTGGATCGGCCGGGCTTCATGGCCAATCCCTCGCTCCACACAGTGACCAACGAATACGTGGGCTTCCACTGCCAGGTGCCCACGCGGATGGCGGGTTTCCGCGAACCGCCCCACCCGTACAGGATTCGGCCCCACCACGAAACACAACAGGGAGTAACGCTGCAGATCGACTTCCGGGAGGATCAACCGGCGACGCTTTGGCGTTTCCTCGCGCCGGGTGCCCTGGGGTTGGATACGGGGACCATCCGGCGGAGCGTTCACCCCGAACACCACGAAGACGGCATCGGGGGATGCCAGAACGGCTATGCCTTGGCCGTCGACGGCGTGGATGACGTGCGAAGCGTCAACATCCTCACGCATCCCGTCCTCAGCTATGGCAATCATCTCCAGACAATTCGGGCTTGGTGCGAGGTGGCGGAAATCACAATGCAGAGTCTGCTGAAGAGGCAAGACCCTCCTGCCTGAACCGGCACGCAGCATTCTTGGCGGCCCATGGTGCGAGGCGTCCCGCGATGCTGCTCCGCCGTCCGGGAGAGCTCTCTTGACCGGTCCCCGCCGTCGTGGGTTGTCGTACCATGAAAGAATCGCCGTGGGCGTCGACCGCACCGGCGATGAGCGGGAAGACCGACCGCAGGGAATTCCTTGACGGCGCTCGTATTCCTGATAGGCTGGTAGCCGTGTCGGCAACCGGCCCGCGAGCACCTTCCGCGGGCGTTCCCCGAGGAGACGTGTTACGAAAGTCCCTCACCCGGAGGCGGAAGACGCCGCCCCCATTCCACCATTTGGCGAGAACTCAGCCGTGTCCGCAGCGAACCATCCCCTCAACGTCAATCGCCGGCAGTTCCTCCAGCGCGGCAGCTCGACTGCCGCCGGCGCGGTCCTCCTCGCCGGCGGCGTACCGGCCGTCCACGCCGCCGAGGACCATACCATCCGCCTGGCCCTGCTCGGGTGCGGGGGGCGGGGCGCCGGCGCGGTGGGCAACGCCCTGAGGATCGAGGATCAGGGACCGATCCGGCTCTACGCGTTGGCGGACGTCCACGGGGGATCCGTGGAGCGGGCCTACAATGCGATCGCCAACGAATTCGAGGAGAAGGTCGACGTGCCGGAGGAGCGGAGGTTCGTCGGCTTCGACGCCTACAAGAAAGCCATCGACCTGCTGCGCCCCGGCGACGTCGCCCTGTGCACGACGCGGTCCTACATCCGCCCCCTGCACGTCGAGTACGCCGTGGCCAAGGGGATCAACGTCTTCATGGAGAAGCCCTTCGCTTCCGATCCGGGCGGCCTGCACCGTATGCTGCGCGCCGCTGAGGAGTCGGAGAAGAAGGGTCTGAAGATCGCGGCGGGGCTGCAGTGCCGGCACTCACCCGCCCGGGCGGCGCTCATTGACAAGATCAACAGCGGCGAGATGGGCGAGCTCCAGTACGTCCGCGCCAACCGCCTCACCGGCCGCCGCTGGTTGGCCGATCAGGGCGAAAGGGCCAATGACCTCATGGAGCAGCTCCAGTTCGGCAGGTCCCAACTCTTCTGGGTCGGGTCCGGGCACATGGTCGACAACCTCATCCACCAGATCGACGAGTGCTGCTGGATCATGGACGCCTGGCCGGTCACCTGCCACGGCATGGGCGGGCGCGAAGTGGGGAGTACGGACCGCGGCCAGAACATCGACACCTACTCGATGGAGTACACCTTCCCGGACGGCAGAAAGGCCTTCTGCGGCTTCCGCCGCGCCCAGGACGGGCACTACGAGTTCGCCACCTTCGTCCACTGCGCGAAGAAGGCCGGGCAGTTCTCCGGCGACATCCACGCGGCAACGGTCCACATGTTCAAGGACCATCGCATTGCCGACGACAACATCGAATGGTCGCCTGTGCGCGACGCGCATAGCCCCTGGGACTACCAGTGGATCGACTTCATCGAGGCCATCCGCAGCGACAAGCCCTTCAACCAGGCGAAGCGGGCCGTCTATGCCGACTACGCCTCGCTCATGGGGCGCGCTGCCGCCCACTACAACCGCCTCGTCACCTGGGACGAGGTGGTCAACTCGCAGTTCCAGTTCTGCGACTACCTCGACGAACTGAGCTACGACAGCCCGGCACCCGTCGAGGCCGACGAGGACGGCTTCTTCCCCTCGCCGGTTGCCGGTGAGTGGAAGGAACTGTAGGCTCAGGCGATAGCGTGCCGGGCCGCGGTGCGGGTGCAGCGAGCCGCGACCGGTGCCGCGGCGACCAGTGCCCCCCGCTCCGGCGGGGCGTGCGGAATCGCGCGTTGGTGGCACGGCACGACCGGCGGCGCACCGCACCGGCAGACATTCCGCTTGGAGATTCGAGGACGAGGGCGGCTGCCAGCCTCCGCCTTTCTTGGAAGGGGGCCGCCGCCCCGTCGGCGCAGCCGGGCGGCGGGTCGGTGGCGATTGCCAACGCCGTCACCGCCCGGTACGGCTGAACATAGCCCCCGAGCGGAAGTCCCTTAACGACCGAACCAACGACTCCGGAGCCGAACCGTGCAATCCCCCCGATCCACCCGCCGCGCGTTCTTCAAGATTTCCGCCGGCGCCGTCGCCGGCACGG
The DNA here is from genome assembly GCA_007119795.1 of Planctomycetales bacterium. Next base: position 27,034 of record SKOZ01000043.1, read on the forward strand.
CGACGGTTCCCTACGTCTTCACTGCCGACGCCGAGGAGGCGGCGAAGCCCCGCTCCGCCAACGACCGCCTTCGCATCGGCTGCATCGGCATGCGCTATCAGGGGACGGTTGTCGCCGAAAAGGCCCGCGACTACGGCGACATCGTCGCCATCTGCGACGTCGACCGGCACGTCCGCGAGCAGGCCCGGGCGAGTTTCGGCAGCACGCCGGCCATCTTCGAGGACTACCGGCAATTGCTCGACCGCCAGGACGTCGACGTGGTCACGATCGGCACGCCCGACCACTGGCACGCCAAGATGGTGATCGACGCCTGCCGCGCCGGCAAGGACATTTACGTGGAGAAGCCCCTCACACTCACCGTCGCCGAGGGCCACGAGATCGAGAAGGTGGTCCGCGAGACGGGCCGCGTCGTGCAGGTCGGCTCCTGGCAGCGGAGCGACAGCCGCTTCCGCCTCGCCGTGGAGATGGTCCGCCAGGGGCGGATCGGCGAGCTCCGCCGCGTCGAAGTCGTGCTGGGCAAGAACGTCACCGGCGGCCCCTTCCCGGTGCGGCCGGTGCCCGGCCACCTGAACTGGGACCTCTGGCAGGGGCCGACGCCCGACGTCCCCTACATCGAGGAGCGCTGCCACTACACGTTCCGCTGGTGGGAGGAGTACTCCGGCGGGCAGATGACCGATTGGGGCGCGCACCATCTCGACATCGCCCAGTGGGGCACCGGCATGGAGCACTCCGGGCCGGTGGAGATCGAGGGTACGGCCACCTTTCCCGACATCCCCAACGGCTACAACGTGGCCATCGATTTCCAGGCCCGCTACCTCTATCCCAACGGCGTGGAAATGGTCGTGCTCGACACAGGCCGCAACGGCATCCTCTTCGAGGGGACCGAGGGGCGGATCTTCGTCAACCGCGGCACGGTCGCCGGCAGACCCGTCGACGACCTGGCCGACGATCCCCTGCCCCGCGAGCGCTACCGCCTCTACCCCCACGATAACCTCTCCCGGCCGCCCCGGGCGGGCAAGCTCGACGGGATCGTCAACCACATGGGCAACTTCTTCGACTGCATCGCCAGTCGCGAGCTGCCCATCGCCGACGTCTTCACGCAGCACCGTTCCGTGGTCACCTGCCACCTGGGGAACATCGCCATGAAGCTGGGCCGCAAGCTCCGCTGGGATCCGGAAAGGGAGCGGTTCGTGGACGACGAGGAGGCCAACCGCCACCTCCGCCGCGAGCAGAGGTCGCCCTATACCGTCTGACGGGGCGACGCGCGGCGGGCTCGGGCGTTATGGCATCCGCCAGCCGGTTCGAGTCGTTGGCTTGCCCGCGTACCCACACGATTCCTTCCACACGGGCCGTATGGAGTACGTCGACCGACCGCAGCTCCATGCCGCGCTTCGGAAAAAGGAGGGGCGCGGAGTGGCCCCCTGTCACGGCGGCGCCCTCCACGGTGGCGATGCGGATCATCGCGGTGTTTCCCCGCTACCCCTAGCTCTCCACGCCGGCGTTCCGGTTCGGCACGCCCGCGTCGCGTAATCACTCGAGCGCTTCTTTGATGGCGGCTTCCAGCTCGGGGGCGCGGATGTTGCGATGGATGACGCGCCCCTGCTTGTCGACGAGGACCATCGTGGGGATGGTGAAGATGCCCATCTCATTGGCCGGGCGGCTGTCGAGCCCCCCCTCCTCGAAGATCTGCGGCCAGGGGAGGCGGTTCTGCCCGAGGAACGTGGAGAGGTCTTTGGCATCGTGGTCCAGGCTCACCCCGATGATGCTGAAGCCGGCATTACCGTATTTATTGACCAGCTCGCGGAGCGTCGGCAGGACGGCGCGGCTGGGCTCGCTCCAGGTGGCCCAATAGTGGATGAGCACCACCCGCCCGCGAAGCCGGGCAAGGTCCACGGTCTCTCCGGAGACCCCCGGCCCGCGGACCGTGATCGGCTTCCCTTCCGACTCGAGCCGCCTCTGGGCTCCGGCCGCCTTGGCGGCTTCCGCCGATTCGGGAAAGTTCTTCACGATCTGCCGGTACCAATTCAAGGCCTCGTCCTCTTCGTCGGCGAACTCCTTGGTCATCGCCAACTGGAGCATCGCCTCCGAGGCGTCGGGGCTCTTGGGATACGCGTCGACGAAGTCCTCGAGACTGGTCAGCCAGTCCTCCTGAATCTGGGCGTAGTCGGGCTTGGGTTCCGACTGGCGGAGGACGAACTCGGCGGTCATCTCTCGGAAGCGGACGTAGGCTGCCAGGTCGCGATCCTCGGGCCGGGCTCGCAGCCGCTCGTAGAGGGCGGCCAGGCGATCCACCCCCTCGGGATAGTCGCCCATGAGGACGGCTCCGCTCACCATGTCGGCCAACTGCCGCAGCCACATGGCCCGCTCGTCGGACGCGCCGGCCCCTTCGGCCAACTGCTCGAGAAGGTCGGCGCGTCGGGCGGCCAGCCGGGCCATCTCTCGGGAATCTTCGGCGGAGGCCATCGAGCGGTCGAGGGCCTCCAGTTCGGAAAGGAGCTTCTGAGTGGCTTCGGCCAATCCGTCTCCTGCTGCCGCCCCGGCCGCCGCGGCGGGCTGGAAGAACGTGCTGGCCGCCGCCAGCGCCTCCCCGTCGACGTCGACTTGCGGCAGGTCGATGATTCGCCAGCCCTCGCCGACGCGGACCAGGGTGCCCAGAAAGATCTGGCTGGAGGTCCCTTCGGTATCGACCAGGGCTGTAGCGTTCTCGTAGACGTGGACGTCCTTCGTGGAACCATCGGTGCCCGAGGGAACCGTTCCGGGACGGCTGACGCTGAGCTGCAGCCAACGGCTCGCCCGCCCCACCGACTGCTGCTGGGCGGCCGCCTCGACGAACCGCGCGGCCAGATTGCTGATCCGTTCGCCAAGTTGTTCGGCCATCGCTTCCCCGAGGCCGAGCTCCGCCAACTCGGCGGCCTTGAGGGTCAGTGGAGCGAAGCGGTCGGCATCGCGCTGCGCCAGGGCGGCTACCACCTCCGCGGAGAGCTCCTCGGGCGAGATTGCCTTCCAGGTGTCGATCTTGCCGTTCCCCGTGCGGTCAATGCCCCACCGCGTCCCCGCCGTGTTGAACCAACGGAACTCGTTGGCCTCGCCGTCATAGTTCGAATCGATATCGCGGTAAACTTCCACGCCCTCCTTGAAGTAGCTCCACTGGTCGACGATGTTGTCGCCGTTGGTATCTACGAAACGACGGAGAATCGTCCCGGCGGCGTTCTCCACCACCCAACCCACGCCGCCGTTCATCCGCTCGGCCCGGATGCGACACCGGGCGGCCTCCTCGGCGGTGGGCCGGTCGTACTCCACCTCCTGAGTGGGGGTTAACTGGAGGGCCTCAGAGGCCGTTGGTGTGGATGCGTGAGCCACGCCCCACGACAGAAACAGTCCCACGGTCCAACAACCGACGATCCATGCGGTGAACTGCGACCTGGCCATGTTCCGAGAGCTCCTCTCTCCTGCGGTTTCCGCGGCGTTTTCACGTCCAAGACAAAGGGAAGACTGCCCCTCCCACGCCGCCTGCGGGCACGGCAAGGGGTTGGTGACCGATCCGGCGGATTATAGAGGATTATCCGGGTGGGAATGCAATCGCATTTTCGAGGGGGGCCGAGCGGTTTTCTTGCCCCTCCTCCCCTCGCGC
>SKOZ01000089.1 GCA_007119795.1 Planctomycetales bacterium
CCCTCTGTTCTCTCCTGTTCAAATACATCACCTCGGCGCCACCGACACTTTTTGAACAGGAGGAAACGGAGGGAACAGAGATGAAGAGAGGATCATCGCTGGAACCTCCCATAATCCTCTCTTCAATCTCGCTGTGTGGTAACAGACGGAGTCATCGCGGATGGCAAGGTGGACCTGAACGCACGGTACCGCCGCGTGCCACACCTTCTTCCTGCGTCCTGCCTCCACCCTCCTCCTCCGTTCCCTCTGTTCTCTCCTGTTCAAATACATCAACTCGGCCCCACCGGAAGTCTCTGAACATGAGGAAGTGGCGAGGGAGAAGGCTGAAGTGCCGACAGGCAGGACGACGAGAGTCATGCCTGAGAATCCTCCTGTTCACTTCTCACCTTGTCCTGTCCTCTCCTCCTCCAAACCCTGGCCTCATTCTTCCTTAGGGCCGATGTAGCCGGTGGAGAGGACCACGTCGTCGTACCAGACGGTGTTGGCGCGCGTGGCGCGGTGGACGTAGAGGCCGATGGTGAACCGCTTGATCCGTACGTCCTCGTCGGTCCGCCAGCGGAAGCCCTGGTAGTGGAGGTAGAGCTCGCCGTCGATCCAGGCGGCCATCTCGCCGTCGGCCTGGCCGACGGCGTTGACGCGGATCATGTGCTCCAGGCAGTACCAGCGGTCGCGCTCGAGGGCGATCCGCTCGTCCGGCTCGGGGCCGAGCATGTTGCCCCTGAAATGGACTGCTCTTTTCGCATATGCACGGTCTGTTCTCCCGGGTGATCGCGTTCACGAAAGGGGCGGGGCACGGAAAATCGCTACGATTCCCGCTCCGCCAGCGGTGCGGGGTCGAGCTGGCGGACGATGCCGGCGAGGAACTCCGCGAGGCGGTCGGAGGCAAGCAGGGCATTCTCCTTCAATTGCCAAAGGTCCTTGGCCGCGCCGGGGCGGCGCCAGAGCGAGCCGACAAGCGAGCCCAGCTTGCCGGCGGCGGTCGCCTGATCGAGATACTGCCGCACCTCGGCCGGCAGGATCTCGTCGAGCGGGTCGCTGATGATCCGCACGCCCATGAATCGCACCCCCCGCTCGCGGCACACCGCAGCCACGGCGAAACTCTCCAGATCGACCGCCAGGGCCTGATGCCGGCGGCCGAGGGCGGCCTTTTCCTCGGGGAGGCGGACCACGGCATCGGCAGTGAGGAGGCGGCCTACGTGGACGTGGGGGGTGGCCCGGAGCGACTCGCGGTCGACCTTCAAGTCGAGGGAGAGATGATCGCCGCGGACGTTGACGAGGTTGTCGACGATGAGGAAGTCGTGCCGCGCCAAATCGGGGGTCAGTGCCCCGGCAAAGCCGGCCGAGAGGACCCACAGCGGCCGGTGCCCGGCGATCAGGGCCTCGGTGGCCGCGGCCGCCTGGTCCGCACCGGCCCCCGAGCGGACGATGGTCGCAGAGCGGCCGGCGAGCGTCCCCTGGCGAAAGAAACGCCCGTGTCCCCGGACGGTGCTCGTCTTCTCGAGGCGGTCCTCCGTGCAGCCGGCCTCGATCCCCAGCGCGAAGACCATGCCCACCAGGCAGGGCGGCGGCGGAGGGGCCAACTCCTGGGTCTGCTCGGCGGCGCCGGGCGGCACATGGTGGTGCTCGGCGGTCGAGCGCCGGGCGAGCGAGAAGAGCCAGTTTCGCAGCAGGTAGCGCAGGACCATGATCAGCCGTTGATACGGGGCTCGGATGCGGACCAAATCGGGCGGCACGCTCCATTCTAGGTGCCCCCCAAGGCCGTCAACCCTCTTCGGAATGACAGGAGGCGGCCTATCTGAAGAAGAAAGGTCGCCTGTCGTTGTCGCTTTCCTGGTAAAGCGAGGGGGGTCGCGTGGGGTTCACGGCGCAGAGGGGCACGTCCGTGAGCGCAGCGCAGGCGTGCGCATCACGCCCAAACGTGCCAGGGCTGGGCCGATCGGCTCACCTCCTCGTCCGGCGAAGGGCGCCCCCCCCGATTGCCGGGCGAAGCGACATCCGGCGCGCCCCAGCATATTTTCGGGCGCAGCCGAGGGCAATGCCCGCTGCACCCTTGTTCCGCGAAGGCGCGTCCCCACGGCCGTTGCCAGCGGCAGATGGGACGGCTACATTGATCGGTTTGCCGTTGTTCCGCGGGCCCGCCGTCATGAAGCGGCGGATCGCCCGCCGCGGACGTCCCCCCCGCCTTTACCCATGTCCGAAATCCGCCTCGACGTCCAACTGGGGCCCTTGAGGCTGCCCAACCCGGTGATGGTGGCCTCCGGGACCTTCGGCTATGCGCGGGAGATGGCCGGCCTGGTGGCCTTGGATCGGCTGGGAGCGATCCTGCCGAAGACAATCACCCTGGAGGCCCGCGTGGGCAACCCGCCGCCACGGACCGTCGAGACGGCCGCGGGCATGCTCAACTCGATCGGCCTGGACAACGACGGCATCGAGGCATTTCTCGCCGAAAAGATGCCTTACCTGGCCGGCCTGGGACCGGCCATCGTGGTGAGCGTGGCGGGGAAGACGGCCGAAGAGTTCGTCGAATTGGCCGTCCGACTCGACGGCGTCCCGGGCGTCGCCGCCCTCGAGCTGAACATTTCCTGCCCGAACGTCACCGGGGGTGTCGACTACGGCACCGACCCGGCCCTGTGCGAGAAGGTCGTTTCCGGCGTCCGCCGCGCCTGCCGGCTCCCCGTGATTGCCAAGCTCACCCCCAACGTCACCAGCGTCGGCGCCATCGCCATGGCGGCCGAGGCCGGCGGCGCCGATGCGATCGCCCTGATCAACACGCTCTCGGGGATGGCCGTCGATTGGCGGCGGCGGCGGCCGCGGCTGGGCGGGGTGATGGGGGGCCTGAGCGGCCCGGCGATCAAGCCGGTGGCCCTGCGGGCCGTATATTTGGTGTCGCAGGCCGTGGCGCTGCCGTTGGTGGGGATCGGGGGCATCGCCACCGTCGACGACGTCATGGAGTTTCTCGTCGCCGGGGCCAGCGCGGTGCAGATCGGCACGGTAAACTTCTACCGGCCCACCGCCGCCGTGGAGATCCTCGATGCGCTCCCCGCCGCCCTGGCCGAGTTCGGCGCCTCGTGCATCGCCGAGGTCGTGGGCAGTCTGGAAACGCCGGGCGGCAGGGAGGAAGGAAGGCATCCCAGCAGCCAGGAGAGCGGGGCCAGGAGCTGCCATTGAGCTTCCGCACGGCTTGCAGGCCCCGTACGGACCCCGGTCACCCCCCCCTCCCGCCGGCTCCCCAAATCCTCGTTCCCTATGCCGTTTACCCGTCAGCGACCCCCTTCCATCATCCCAGGCGAACCATGCGTGTCCTCTCCGGCATCCAACCGACCGGCCGTTTCCACTGGGGGAACTACTTCGGGGCCATCCGTCAGTACATCGAACTCCAGGACCAGGCCGAACATGCCTTCTACTTCCTGGCCAACCTCCACGCCCTGACCACCGTTCGCGAAGCGGCTCAGCTCCGCGCGTGGACGATGGACGCGGCCATCGACCTTTTGGCCCTGGGCCTCGATCCGGAGCGGGCAACGCTCTTCGTGCAGTCCGATGTGCCCGAGGTCTCCGAGCTCTGCTGGCTGCTCCTGACCGGTACGTCCATGGGCCTCTTGGAGCGCTGCCACGCCTACAAGGACAAGAAGGCCCGCGGCCTCTCGGCCGGCGCCGGACTGTTCACCTACCCCGTCCTCCAGGCGGCCGACATCCTCGCCTACGACTCGGACGTGGTGCCCGTGGGCGAGGACCAGGTCCAGCACATCGAGGTCTGCCGCGACCTGGCGGCCAGCTTCAACCACGAGTTCGGCGAGGTCTTCGTCCTTCCCAAGGCCCAGGTGCTCGCGACCTCCGCCCGCGTCCCCGGGACCGACGGGGAGAAGATGTCCAAGAGCTACGACAACACGCTGGAGGTCTTCGAGGACCCCAAGGTGCAGCGGAAGCAGATCATGCGGATCGTCACCGATTCGAGGCCGATCGAGGAACCCAAGGATCCGGAAGGCGACCACCTCTTCCAGCTCTATTGTCTTTTTGCCGATGAGGCGCAGCGTGCCGAGATGGCCGCCCTCTATCGCCGCGGCGGCTTCGGCTACGGCGACGTGAAGAAGGCCCTAGCCGAGTTGGCGGCCGGCTGCTTCGCTCCTGCTCGAGAGCGCCGCGCCGAACTGGAGGCGCGGCCCGAATGGGTCCGCGAGGTCCTCGGCGACGGCGCCGCCACGGCCCGCGCCAAGGCCGCCGCCGTCCTCGCCCGCGCCCAGGAGGCCTGCGGCGTCCGTTACGGAACGGACCGCTATCGGTCGATCTTCTCCACGGTGTAGTCGTGATCCCGCTTGCGGATCACGGTGGCTTCGATGATCCGGTCCGGCTCGTGGATGTGGTTGGGGTCGTCCGGATCGATGCGGGTCAGGAGCGCCAGCACCTCCATCCCCTCGACGACCCGCCCGAAGGCCGTGTGCCGGCCGTTGAGGAAGGGCGTGGGGGTGAAGGTCAGGAAGAACTGGGAACCCCCCGTGTCTTGGCCCGCGTGGGCCATGCTGAGAGTGCCGCGGAAGTGGAGGCGATGGTCGGGCCGAACGCACTCGCAGGCGATCTGCCACCCGGGCCCGCCGCCCCCCGTCCCGTCCGGACAGCCTCCCTGCGCCATGAAGCCCGGCAGCACCCGGTGGAAAGCAAGACCGTCGTAGAACCCGTCCTCGACGAGGTTGATGAAGTTGGCGACCGTGTTGGGCGCCTCGTTCTCGAAGAGCTCGACGACAATGGGGCCACGTACGGTAGTCAGCCTCACGCGGGGGAGGTCGTCGGCTTCGGCCTCGCGGCGACGGATTTCCTGCTCCCGTTCCCACGCCTCCAGAACGGGCTCGGGATTGGCGAGAAAGATCTGGACGAGATGGTCCAGCGACTCCTTGCCGAGCTCCTGAAATGCCCGCCGCTCCTGTGCCCGGCCGAGCCACTCCAGGGCCGAGTCGTGCTCGCCGATCGCGAAGGCGGCGAATCCACCGAGGTTGAGCAGGGAGGGTTCGGGGTGACCGTTCTCGATCAACATCCGGCAGACGCGATACCCCTCTTCGTACTGCTCGCTGTTGACCAGGTTTTCGGCCAATCCTTTAAGGAATTCCATGATCTCAGCGTCCTCGTTGGGCGCCTCCAGGTAGGCCTCTTCCGTCACCTGGAAGAGTTCAACGAGGAGTTGCTCCCCCTCGCCGAGCAGCTCGATATACTGCTCCCGCATCTGGGGCTGGTCCTCCGCCGCCGACTGGGGGTAGAGCTCGCGGATCGTCCGCAGCTCGAGGAGCAGTTCCTTCCACTTCCCGAAGACCTCCGCAAAGCGTTCGCCAGCCGGGCGGGCGTCGGCCGCCGCGGCGGTCTCTTCCGGCGCAGCCGCCGGGTCGGCTGCTGCTTCCGCGCCGGCCGGAGCCGTCCCCTCTTCCGCCACATCCTCTGCCGCTGCGGCGGTCCATCCCACCGCTACCAGGAGCATCAACAATAAGGAATTGGAGACGAGGCGACGAGCAGCGTTCATAAGGCGCACCTGAAATATGGAGACCTAGTCCGGTCGGGGTTCCAGGCGGGGCTTCCCGCCCGACACTTGTACGTTACCATAAGCGCAGGGCCACACCAACCCGCCGCACCGCCCCATCCGATCATGCCCCGCCGCCGCACCGCCCAGCACCGCTCCCCTCCCCGTCCCGGCGGCTCCGGCGAGACGCTCCGCATCGTGGGCGGCGACCTCGGCGGCCGCAAACTCCTCTACGCCGGCGATCCCCGCGTCCGCCCCATGAAGGATCGCGTCCGTGAGGCCGCCTTCAATCTCGTGGGCCCCTCGATCCGCGGCTGCCTCGCCTTGGACCTCTTCGCGGGCACCGGCGCCGTCGGGCTGGAGGCCCTGAGCCGCGGGGCGGCGCGGGCGGTCTTCATCGAACGGCACCACCCCACGGCAACCCTCCTGCGGCGGAACATTGCCGCCCTCGGCGTCGGCGACCGCGCCGAGGTCCACGTGACCGACGCCTTCGCTTTCACGCGCAGCCCCGCCGGCCCCGCTCCGTCGGTGTTGCCTCGCCTGGTGCACCTCCCCGACGATGTCCCCTGGGCCGCGTTCGTCTCCCCGCCCTGGGCCTTCTTCACCGACCGCCGCGAGGCGATGCTCGAGCTCATCGGCAGCGTCATCGACGGCGCTCCCCCCGGGAGCCTCTGCGTCGTCGAGGCCGACAGCGGTTTCGACCCGGGCGCGCTCCCCGAGCCGGCGGCGTGGAACGTTCGCCGCTATCCCCCCGCCCTGGTGTGCCTGTTCCGAAAAACCGCCTCTCCCTGATTTCACCCGGAGCCGATCCGCCATGGAAGTCGTCAACCTCCGCGACGCGTCCCCCTTCACCACCAAGGACGGCTCCGAGATCCGCGAGCTGCTCGCCTCGCGGAACTCGTCGATCCGCAACCAGAGCCTCGCCGAGGCGCGCCTTCCGGCCGGGGCCTCGACCACGCCGCACCACCATGTCCGCACCGAGGAGATCTATTACATCCTCGAAGGGCAAGGGTGGATGCAGGTCGGTGAGGAAGCCCGCGAGGTCGGCCCCGGCGACGCCATCGCCATCCCGCCGGGCACCTATCACCAGATTACCAACGTCGGGCAGCAGGTCCTCAAGTTCCTCTGCTGCTGCGCTCCCCAGTACGAACACGACGATACCGTCATGGCCGAGTCCTGACGCCCGCGAGTTCCGCGCGGGCCGGTTCCCGGTCGACCAGGACCACGCGGAGGTCGCAGACGTTCGTGTGGGTCGGTCCGGTGCGGATGAGGCCGCCGCAGGGGGCGAAGAAGTGGTAGGCGTCGTTGCGGGCGAGGAAGTCGGCGGGATCGAGCTTCTGCTGCCGCGCCTGGCGGAGGAGCTGGGCATCGCCGAACGCACCCGCCGCGTCGGTGGGGCCGTCCTCGCCGTCGGTGCCGCCGGAGAGGACCACGATTCCCTCGGCATCCTCACCGGCCTCGGCCAGGCGGAGCAGGGCGGCGAGGACGAGTTGCTGGTTCCGCCCCCCGCGGCCCCGGCGGGCACTCTCGACAAGCTGCACCACGGGCTCACCGCCGCTGACCAGCCCGTCCGGCCCCGGCTCCCGCTGCATCCGCAGGCCCATCTCCGCCAGGTGCCGTCCCAGCGGCTCGGCGAGGCCCTCGCTCTTGGCGGCCGAGACCATCGCCGGCGCATAGCCCCGCCGCACCGCCTCCGCGCCCGCGGCATCGACCGCGGTGGCGTTGTTGCCGATGACGTGGTTCGTCACCCGGCAGGTAACCGGTGGCTGGGAGTGGCGCGGGGCCGAGAGGGCCGCGTAGACCGGCGGGGGGATGGCCTTCCGCTGCGGGTCGAACCGCTCCAAGACGGCCCGGGCCTCCTCGGGCCCGGCTGGGTCGTGGACCGTGGGGCCGGAGGCGATCGTTTCCAGCGGATCGCCCAGGACATCGGAGATGATCAGGGCCACCAGCCGGCCGGCGCGGCAGGCCCGCGCCAGCCCGCCCCCCTTGATGCGGCTGAGCTGCTTGCGGACCGCATTGAGCTCGTCGATGGTCGCCCCGGCGCCGCTGAGGTGCCGGGTGACGGCCAGCTTGTCGGCGAGCGTGATCCCTTCGACCGGTGCGGGCAGGAGCGCTGAGCCGCCGCCGGAGATCAGGCACAGGCAGAGGTCTTCCTCACCCAGCTCGCCCACGAGCCGCAGGATGGCCTCGGCACCGGCGACCCCCGCCTCGGTCGGCTCGTTGACGCCCGCCGGCCGCGCCGGGTGGAGGTGGATGGCCTGCAAGCGGCGGGCGCAGTCCTCCGGGACGTTGACCCAGCCGGCGACGTGTTTCTCGCCGATCCACCGCGGCCCGAAGACCTCCTCGACGGCCGCGGCCATGCCCCAGCCCGCCTTGCCCCCCCCCACCACGGCGATGCGGCGGAGGGAATCGAGCGCAATCACCTCGTCCCCCACCCACAGCATCCCGTCCTCAACACGCAGCGCTTTCTTCACCAGCCGTTCCGAGCGGACCGCGTCGACCCCGGCCTGCCAAATAGCCAAAGCGTCGTCGCGGAGCGTCTGAAGCGTACGGGTCATCTTTCGGCCTCGGGAGCGGTTCAAGGATAGCCAGTAACCTATTGCATAGCCACCATCCTGCCCGTACAATCCCCGACAGTAGAGGGGTCCACAAGCCAGAAAAAGTGACGAACGAGCCGCAGAGCCAGCTTCCCGGAGGGGTATAATGAGGGAGAGGGGAGCATCTGATCGCCGGCACAGAAGACGGTTGACCGGCCAAAGGCTGTGGCGCCGTGTACGCAGGTATACGAATGCGGCTGACCTTCTGGATGTAGTGCTGCTCGGTCTGGCTATCGGACTGGCGATCAATGCGACGAGCGTTTCTGCAGTGGTTACGGCAATCCTGGGAACGCTCTACTTGGTCGTGTTGGTGCTGAAACTGAGCCTGACGTTCCGTACTCGAAAAGCGGTCGACCGGCTGCACGGTGAAGTTCTTTGGGGACTATTTGACCTATTCAACGAACAATTGTTTGGCAATGATTGCTACGTACGGTTCACGTTGTTTCGCGTGGATCCGCTAGATGCCTCGTTCATCGTTCCGTGGTATCGGTATGAACGGGGCGGCTCTGATGCAATAAGTGATGCTGAACGGTCGTTCGCAAGGTATGCGAAAGGGGAGGGATTTACCGGGAAGGCATGGCAGGAATCGGGAAACAACCAGTTCTCTTTGGCGGTTATTGATCGGAAGTTTTCCTCTCGCGGAGACTTCGAGCGTTATTATTCTCAGGAACTTCGCATTGACGAAGAATTGGTAAAGCATCTCAGCGAGTATATGGAACATGTCGGTGTCATCCTGTCGGCAGGGTTCTGTGATGCTCGCGGCAAGTTCCTGGGCGTCGTAAGCATCGACCTCCAATGGACTTCCGATTCCGCTTCAGACGACGGCCGAGAAGATGATGAGGGAGAGGAAGTCGATGAAATCGCGTTCGTTGCACCGGACGGCGAAGTGCGGACGCTCGATTTCGAGAAATTCGCTACAGTGGCCATTTCTTTGCATAATGTACTGAGATCATTGGCTGAGTCAGAAAGAAGGTGACATGAATAGGGCTGCATTAAGAAAAAGGAAGCCTAAGAGGATTGTCTTCAAGCCAAAGAGGCCATTCTCCGAGAAGCTACCAAGTCTTACCTTTGTGAGGACAATCACGACCCCGTCGCACACAGTGTATGAGTGTGATTTCACCGAACTTTTGAACGCGTCGAAACAAGTGTCTCGCCCGGCTCCACACGGCTCGTAGTCGCCTAGACGCACCGTATGGCCATGGTCGGTCACAGCAAAGGCGTTGAAGTCGGGGCTCGTGCCGTCACTGCTGCGAGGAAAGGCGGAGAATGGGACCACGAAAGGAACCAGGTGGCCCCGCCAGAGCGTGATCGTCTATTGGCAAGGATATGTCCACTCCTTGCCGGAGTCAATAAAGGACATATTGGATCTGATTGCTGATCAGAGTGTGGCTCAGTATACGCCGCGCCCGGTCGGCAGACTATTCCCCCAGCATCATGGTCCAGATGGGTCTCAGCCGCTATGGCTCAGAGTGGGCCAGAATGGTGTTTCCATACCCTGAGCACCGAGCCCACTACCAGGCCTGCCAATCGAGCAAGCACCCCACCTCCGGGGAGAGCGGCTCGTTGACACCGCCGGAATCACTGTGCTACCTTGGGGTCATCCGGGCTATGCTATGTGGCCTTTGGGTACGGCCAGGATCGGTGGAGTCCCGCAACCGAGGAATTGCCACCTGGGGGAAATCTCCCATGCCGCACTCGTCGTTCCGTTTGGAACCGATGGGATACCGAACGGCGGTGGCATGCCTCGCCTGGCTTACGATCGTGCCGAGTGGCGTTGCGGCCGACGGCGAGCAGACGCCGGAACCACTGCTCACGCGGCTGGAGTTCCGCATACGGGATGCCGGTCTCCAGGCACCGCCGGTGCGAGAGTTCCGCTACAGCCTCGAAATCCACAGCGCCGCCCAAGCGGAGCCTCTTCGGCGATCGGACATCACGTGCCAGACCGATGACGGCATCCTACGGATTCCCGAGCCCTTTCCGCCATTTGGCCGCGCCCGGGTGTGGATCAGCACCGACGACGCCGAACGGGGCTATCGCTACGGCTACGGCTCGTTCTCCTACCGGATCGACCCTGACACTGCCGCAGCCCCCGCAGCCATCCAACTGAAACAGGGCGTCGTCCTGACAGGAAGGGTCGTCGACCCCGATACCGATCGCCGGCGCCGAGGTGGCGCCCATGCATTGGGCGCATCACGGCTCGTTGGCCGACTGGGACGGGTTCGTCAAGGCGGACGAGAGCGGACGGTTTCGTGTTACCGCAAGCTCGGCGGTTGGTATCGTTGCCCGGCACGCCGGCTATCGCGATACGGAACTCGACTATCAGACTTTCTCGTTTCGTCCGGGTACCAATCAACTGCCAAGCCTCCCGGCAGACGGAGCGCCCGAAGAGCTGGTAGGACATGATTCGGAAGGTCTCGTGCTGAGGTCGCGTCCTTTGCTGACACTCCAAGCGCGTTTCCTCGATCCCGACGGCAAACCGGTCGCCAACGTTTCGTACAGAGGAAGCCGCTCCGACGCCCAAGGGCGATTTCCGGTTCAGGTGACGCGCGAAGAGTGGAACGAGCGTACCGAGCGTAATCTCCATTTATACGCCCACGAATTCCAGTCAGTGACTGTCCCGCTCGCCGACTTGGCTTTCGACGAGGAAACGGTGATCGTCCTCGACCCGAAAGCGCGCATCGAGGGGCAGGTACTCGACGAGCACGGCATGCCGGTGGAAGACTGCATCATCGCCCTGAGACCCAGAATTGCGGGCGAGTTCATTACCGTCCCAGGCCCTTACCGGGAGGGCAGGTGGCAGCAGCACGTTGGCAGGCATCACGAGACACTCACCCTTCGCGTCACAGTCGCCGGCAGCGTTCGAAGCCTGCGGCAGTATAAGCTTACGGTCAGTCTCCGCGCCCTCTGCGGTTGGTTCTCTTTCCCGATGGAGAAGCCGTGTAGTCGAACTTCCCAGCGCGGATCGGCGACTACTCCCGCACCGTGAGCAACCCCAGCCACTCGCTCTCGTTCTCGACCACGATCTGCCCGTAGTTGTTCGGGCGACCGGCGGAGATGACCAGGCCGATCACGTAGGGCTGCTCCTCGAACTGGAAGGCGCCGGCCAGTGCGGCGAAGGGACTCCCCTTGCCGCCGCGTCCGGGGAGGGGGGCGTGGCGGAAGAAGGCGTGGGCGAAGCCGCGGACGCTGAGCTGCTCGGGCCAGGTGCGGATGGCGGCCTTGTGGGCGTAGACGGTGCGGGAGAGGTCGGGGAGGACGGCGTCGAAGAGTTCCGGGAGCCGCTCGGGAGGCGGCAGCGTGCGTCCCCGCCCCGCCGGCGCCACGGCCACGGCCACCACGCGGACCGGCAGGTACTTGAGCTCCAGCCGCGGCCCCTCCGCGGCCGGACCGTGATCCCCGAGCGCCTCCACGTCGATGAGCAGGCCCGGATCGAGCGGCGGCGGGGCCGGACGGCGCCGGCGGCGGCTCCGCCACCAGAGGAGGAGCAGCACCGTCAGCAGTACCGCTGCCACCGCGACGAGGATCCACTGCCCGATCTTAGGGTCGACGAATTGGAGATGGATCATCAGCGGCTCCCCAGGGCTGGCTTGTGCCGGCGGGGCATAGGGCCCGTCGGCCCACGTTAGTCTCACTTTATACCGCGCGCCGCACGGAGCGAAACCGTCGCGCGTCCCCAACCGCCGCCTGCCGGAATCCGTACTGAGCCGCCTCAGCCTCAGTCAGCCGAGCGCCAGGCCGATCACCATCAAGCCGCAGACGCCGACGACCGCCATCAGGTTGATCCCCAAGCCGATCCAAGCGAACACCTTGCTGCGCCGCTGCTGAAAGAGCGCGCCCACAGCGAGGGCGGCCCCCAGGACGCCCACACCGCTGGCGGTGAGGATGCCCAGTCCGATGGCGATCGCTTGCGGCGATTCGGGATCCATGCCGCCGGGTTCCGATACCTCGATGAACCCCGCGACGAACACCAGCAGCAGCATCACCGTGGCGACGATGATGCCGATGATGAAGGAAGCCACCCCCAACCCCGACCGCCGCGGCCTGGCCGAAGCGGCAGCGGGGGCGAACTCCCCCCCTTGCCAGGGCGCTGCGGGAGGCGGCGTCGAGGAGCTGAAGAGTTCCGGGCAGCGCGCCGCCGGTTCCCAGGCGGCCATCTTCTCGTGCCAGACGAGGTCCTGGGGGCGGAGCTTCCCCTGGGCGAGCATCTGGCGGAGTTCCTCGACGGCGACCGGCCCGTGCTGCTGGTCGCCGACTGCATAGAACCATTGCGGCTGCACCACGACGTCGTCTCCATTCCCTGGGATCGCCCTCCGGCGCGGGGGGCGGGACGTGCTTCGCGAATGAGCGTAGTCTCAGCCGGCGCGCCCTGTCAAGCCGGCCGGACGATCCCGGACTATCCCCCGCCCGCCGCTTCGTCCTCCTCGGCCAGGCCGAGCTGCACCATGCGGCGGTAGAGGCGGGGGCGGGAGAGCCCCAGCAGGCGGGCGGCGCGGGCCTTGTTCCCCTTCGCCCGCCGCAAGGCCCGCTCGAGGAGCTCCCGCTCCACGCGGCCGAGAAAGGCGGCCAGATCGATGGTCTCCTCGGGTCGGCGGGGGCGGGCCGCCGCGTCCAAGGCATGGCGGAACCGCGCCGGCAGGTCGCCGGGACCCACGAGCGGTCCGGTTGCCTTCGCATGGGCCTCGGCAACGACGCCCGCCAGCTCGTCGACGTTACCGGGCCACGCGTAGCCGTGGAACTGGTCGAGGACCTCGGGGGTGAAGCCGGCCAGTTGCTTGGCGCCCTGGGCGTTGCACTCTTCGAGCAGGGCCTGGGCGAGCAGGGGGATATCGCCGCGGCGCTCGGCCAGGGGCGGCAGCTCGACCACCAGCGTGCTGAGCAGCCCGGCCAGGCCGCCGTGGTAGCCGCCCTCGCGCGCCAGTTCGACGAGCCCCCGGCATGCCGTGGCGATGGGCCGCAGGGGGAAGTCGCGCGCAGCCAGGATGGCCGCCAGCTCCCCCTGGACTTCGGCGGGGATCTGGTCGGCGTCGTTGAAGACGAGGGTCGCGGGCCCCACGGTACGGCTGGAGGGATACTTCGCCGAGAGGGCCCGCACCGTGGAGACGATCAGCTCGGCCACCAGGGTGGCGCAGGCCAGGGGGACGAGGTTGCCGCGGGCCCCCGGATCGTCGATCCCGGCGTTGGCCGCCTGGTGGATGGCGGCGGCCGTGCGCTGCCGCCCGCTTCCCGGCGGCCCCACGATGAGGACGCTGGCCCGCGTCGCCGCCGCCAGGTCGATCTGCCGCCGCGCCCGCTGGATCACCTGACTCTCGCCCACCAGGCGGATCGGCCCGCCACGCTCGGCGAGCCGGCCGCAGAGGCGGTGCAGCAGGTCGTGGAGGTGGGCGGCCTCGGCGGCGGGGGGCGCCGCCAGCGGCGCGTCGGCCGCCGGCTCCCCAGACTCCACCACCGCCACCCATCCCTGCGGCCGTTCTCCCTCTCCCAGGCTCAGAAAGAGGGCCCGTCGGCGCTCCACCGCGCCGTCCGCGCCGTGACGATACACCACCCCGCTCACCGTCCGGCCGGCCGCGGCCGGCGGCGGTGCCAGGCCCGCCGCCGCCACTTCGCCGGCGTCGCCCTCCAGGGCCGCGTGGTAGCGGCAGGTCCGCCCCAGGATCGCCTCCGCCTCCAGTCCCAGCCACTCCAGGCAGGCGCGGTTGCAGAAGACCACCGCCCGCTCCTCGTCAAGGATGTATACCGGCGGCCGGGTATGGTCGAAGAGACGCGCCAGGGCGGCTTGGGGTCGTCGTGATCGGGGCATGGGGCTATTGTGGCGTTTCGAGCAGGGGAGCCGCAACCCAAACGGGGACGATCCCGTTTCCACCTCTTACGGCGCGGAGGGCGACGGGTGCGGGCGGTCGAGGGGCGCGTTCACTTCCTCTTCCAGGCGGTCGGGCGACCAGGCTCCCTCGTGCCGCGAGAAGAGGGGCCGGCTGCGGATGACGCGGCCCTCGAGTCCTTCGGACATCTGCGGCCAGCGGGCCACGAAGCTGCCGGATGCGGCCCCCTTGCGCGCCGCAATCCACTCGGGAACCGGGCCGCCGCTGCGGAACCAGTCGGCCACCCGCTCCACGTCCTGCCGCGCTTCCAGCCGGCCGACGACCTTGGTGCTGCAGTTGCCGAAGACGTTGTAGTCCACCGAGCGGGGGCTCTGCGTGCAGACCAGGCAGCCGACGCCGTACTTCCGCGCCTGGCTGAAGAGCCGCACCAGCGGCTCCTTGGCGGGCGGCTTACGATTGCCGGCGGGGAGGTAGTCGCGCGCCTCGTCGAGGTAGAACAAGAGGCGCAGTCCGCTGCCGCCGCCGGTGGTGATCATCCAGCGGTAGATCTCGGCGGCCAGTGCGGCCACGAAGAACTGCTTCTGGTCGTCGTCCACCAGGGCGTTCAGGTAGACCACGTTGAGCGGGACGCGGCCGGGAGCGCCCCGGCAGATCCGGGCCACGTCGAGGCTTTCCCCCCCGTGAAAGAGCCCCTCGGCGGGACCGTGGATCAGGGCGTTGAGCTTGCGGGTCAGCCGCTCGCGCTCCGCCTTGCGGATCAAGGCCTCGCTCTCGGCGATGCCGAAGGCGGGGGGGTCGGCCAGCGCCTCGGCCAACGTGGCCAGCTCCAGGGCCGGCCCCCGCCGCGCGGCCAGGTGACGGAGGACCATGAGGAGGAAAGCCGCCTGGGAGTCGGTCTCGCCGCCGGTGCGGGCGATCCGCACCACGTTGGCCGCCACGGTCTTGAGAAGCTCGTCGACCTCCTCGGCCCGACGCGCCGGGTCGGTCGCGGCCAGGTCTCCCTCGCGGGCCACGCGGAGGGGATTGAGGCAGATGCGCCGCGCGTGGGACGAACCGGGGGTGAATACGCGGGGCTCGACGGTGCGGGCGAACTGCCGGCAGCGCTCGCGGTGGGTCGCCTCGAGTTCCTTGGGAGGGCGCTGGCGGAGGAATTGGACCAGGTCGCCCTGGGGATCGACGGCTAATACGGGGACGCCCGCGAGGATCGCCTCCTCGGCAACCACTTTCGCCAGCCAGGTCTTGCCGCTGCCTGCGGCCCCGACCACGGCGGCATGGGTGGCCAGGGCGGCGGCGGGCAGTTCGACGCGGCACCCTTCCTCCGCCGTCTCGCCGATCCGGAGGAGTGCGCCGATCCCCTCGCCCTCTGGCCGAGGCCGCGCACCCTCGTCTCCCGGCTCCAGCCCCTGGTGGAAGGCATTTTCTTCCGCAGACGCACTCGAGGAGAAGCCCGGCAGACCGCCATCATGCAAACGCTCCTCCACGTCCCCACTCCCCTGGGGCCCCTCCGGCTGATGCCGGGGTTCCTTCCGCTCGTCCGACCGTACCGTCTGCTCGCTCGCCTCGGTCCAATGCAGGGATCGGGAGCCCTCCTCCTTGAGGCCGAGGCGGGCTACGCAGGTGCGTTCCCAGGGACAGCGGTCGCAGTAGGCGGGCGCGCCCGGGGGGCGAAGGGTGCCGGCCGCGTCGGGCTGACGCGGGTCAAAGCGACTCCAGGCCGCCATCGAGGCCAAGAGGTCGTAGACCTCGTGCCGCCGGGCGTGGACCTCCTCCCAGCTCCGCTCGATCATCCGCCGCATGGGATGGAGATACAGGACCGCCACGTCGGTTTCGGTGCCGTGCTGGACGTGATGCATCAAGGCGTATACCGCT
Organism: Planctomycetales bacterium; assembly: GCA_007119795.1. Next base: position 15,780 of record SKOZ01000089.1, read on the forward strand.
ACCTGGAAGAGATCGCCCGCCGGCTCGTGGCCGGGAGTCAGCTTGTAATCGAGAATCCGCCGCTGGCGGACGCGGAAGTCGAAGAAGAGGTAGTCGAGCACGCCGCTGACGTGGACCGGCTCGCCCCCGGGCCCCACGGCGAAGGTCACATCGACCCGCCGCCGCTCGTCGCCGAAGAGCCAGGCCACGATCTCCTCGGCGGAGAGGCCGCTGCGGCGGCCGAAGTCGAGGATGTCGGCGACCTCTTCGAGATAGCGCGTCAGCGCGGCGACGAAACCCTCCTGCTGCCGCGGCGAGGCGGCATAGAGGCGGTCGTGGTTCACACAGCGGTCGTAGACGTATTGCTGGACGGCCCTCCCCAGCGCGGCGCCCCCGGGGGCCTCGGCGAGCAGGCGGTGGACCAGGCGGGTGCGGGCGGCCCGGCGGTGGAACTGTTCGATGCTCGCGTGGAAGAGCGTTCCGCAGGCCGTGCTGTCGCTCTCGCCGAGCTTCCAGATGCGGGTGACGGCCGGCGTTCGGAGCCGGCGCCGGCGGGTCTCCAAGACGTCGAAATGGAAGATCCGCGGGCAGGTGGCGGCCACGCGGACCTGGGAGGCGGTGAATTGGACGGGCGTCATGGCTTGCGGAGGAGGAAGAACTGGTCGTCCGCAGGAGTGGCCTGGATGAGCCCCTCGCGGTGCATCGCCGCCGCCGCGGTGTCGAAGCGGGTCCACAACTGCGTACGTTCCAGGTTGGCGGCAGGGCCGTTCGTTTCGGCGAAGCGGTCGGCCAGGGCGTGGCTCTGGGCCCCCATCGAGAGGGCGAGCTGCGCCATGATGAAGCGGCGGATGTCCAGGTCGATGGCGGCGTCATGGGGGTGGGGATTCTGGTTCCGGTGCGCGGGTGCGGCGCGCGGTTCCGCTATCGCTGGTTCGCCTGAGGCGGTCACCTCGACAGGCTCTGGCGGTGCCTCGATCGGCGGCCGAGCGGCGGGTTCTCCCCCTTCAACGGCGGGCACCGCAATCAGCCGGCCCAATAGAGGATGCTGCCGATACCGGTCGGCGCGGTCATGCGCGGCCATGGCCTCCTCCTCGGTGACCGGCCGGCTCCTCCCGCCGCCGAGATCCAACTCGAGATCGCCGGCGCGGGCATCGCCGAGCACCGCCTGCATGGCATCCAGTGCCGCATAATCCCGGGTGCTCAAGACCAGGTGGGCGAACCGCTCCGGGCCGCGGAGCTCGAGAAGCCTGAAATACTCCTGCCCTTGCGCGCCGCAACTCAACGGCGTGCGTTCCTCACAGACCAGGATCACTCGCAGCGGCGAATCCTCATCCTGAACCATGCGGCGCAGGGCGGCGGCCGACGAGTTCTTCGAATCGGTCGCCAGGAAGGTCACCGCCGTCTGCGACGGGCAAGCCGACTTATGGCGGACCAGCAGGTGGTAGATCGGCTGTCGACCGGGGCGCTCCGCCCATGGACGGCGGACGGCAGCGGGGCTGTAGGGGGCGCCCACGGCCTGGCAGTGCCCCAGAAGGGCCTCGACGAGACCACTGAGGTTGTCGGCGTCCGGGGGCAGCCCGGCGGGGTCGTTCAACCGCCGCTCGAGGTATTCTTCGTAACGGTCGGCCACGAGAGCGTCGATCTGCGCCTCGATGGGGCCCGCGGGCGGCTCGGCCGGGGCCGCGGCTTGCGGCTCGTCGGCGCGCGGCTCCGCTTCCCAACGTTTCAGCCATGCCTCTTCGCCCAGGTCCTCCAAGCGCCGGAGCTGCTCCCGCCAGCGGTCGCGGGCCCAGTTGATGGCGTCGCGGGGACGGATTTCGACGAGGCCATCCACGCGCGACTCGAACCAGGCGTCTCCCAAGGGGAAGAGGGGGTCGCGGCGGCGGATGGAAAAGACCGGCTCCACGTCGGCCAAGGGCCCGTCGAGGCTGCGAAGCCGCGCCCGGAGCATCTCGCGGGCGAGTCCCGGTGCCACGCGGTTGAGCACCAGCCGGTATTCGATCAGGCGGTCCCAGGCCGAGGCGACGATGGCGCCGTCCCGCTCGAAGTCGGCCATGCGGGTCTGCAGGCCGCTGGTAACGACGAGGAGGTTGCGCGCGTGGTCGATCAGGGTGTGAAGAAAGCGGGTGAGCGTTCGGATCTGCTCGCCGGAGAGGTTGTCGACCTGGTCGAAGCAGAGGATGACCGGCCGGCCGCGGAGGACGGCCATCTCCGTGATCGCCAGGAGCACGTCCTCGATGGCCTGTTCGTCGAGGAGGGCCAGCGGCTCGCCGGGGGGCGCACCAGGAAGACCGAGGGCCGGGCTCGCTTCGCCGTCGATGGCGTCGCCCGCCAGGTAGCGGACGGCCAGGGTGGCGGGCCGCTCGTCGCCCTCTTGATAGCGGGCCACGTTGGCGGCCACGAAGAAGCGGAGGAGGATTTCGTAGACCCAGGAGGTCCCCGGCCCGCGATCGGCGTTCTCGCGGGCCGCGCGTTGGGCGACGTGGCGCAGGGCGCGGGCGACCGCTTCGACCGGCAGGGGCGCCTCGACGACGATTCCCAGCTCCCTCAAACCTCGCCGGACGGCGTGCGTCACCAGCCAGTACAGGGGAGTGCCCCAGAGCTGCCGCGTGCGGCTCTCGACGAGGCGGCTGACGATGCACTTCAGGGCGAAGCGCGGCATCCGCTCCGGGGCCGCCTGGATATTGTGCAGGAAGAAGAAGTGGGCGCGCTCGCTGCCCGGGCCGCCACCGCCGGCCCAGCGAGCGAGGCGGGCCATGAGATGGCTCTTGCCGATACCTGCCTCGCCCCAGACGACTGCTCCGGTCCCCATGCGGGCTTCGAGTGCCTGTTCGGCCAGACGGACCAGTTCGCGGAAGGGGCGCTCGTGGATCGAGGCGACGTCGTCGCTGCCGCCCTGCGGATCGCTGACACGGTTGACGAGAAAGGGGTTGGCTTCGCGGAGCCGGTCCTTAAGGTGGTGGTGCTCGTCCATCGCTGCCTCCGCGCCGTCAGTCGCTCCGCCGCGAGACGTACAACAAGAGTGAACCCGTCTCCTCGATGCCGGCCGCCCGCTCCTGCGGCTGGATCCCGTGAATGCTCTCCGCGGCGCTGAGGCTGAAGCGGCGCGCGCCCCGCAGGTGCGTCAGCCCGGCGTCGAACTCGGCCCGCGTGAACTCCGGCAGCGCGGCGCGGAGATCGACGAGGCTCACCAGGTTCTTGCCGCCCTGCTGGCGGTCGAACCGCGTGAAGGCGGCCTCGAAGGCGGCGGCAAAGTCACGGGAGTCCTCTTCCGGCGGTCGGCATGGCCCGGATTCCGCCGCTCCCGCAGGGGCGGCACCCGGGAGCCGGTCCTCCGGCGGTTTCGCCAGCCGCCCCCGCAACTCAGGGGGACGGAGGTCGTCAATCAAGAAAAGCTTAGGCCTTCCGATCGGAAGCCAGGCAACCGTGGCAGGAAGGGAATCGCCCTCCAATTGCCGCTGCAAAACCGCGCGGAGTGGCTGCTTGAGCCTGGCGGCCACCCAGTTGCCGATATCGGCGATCGTGCGCGCGCGGATCGTGGGCGTACGCATCCCCCGCAGGGCGAACTCGACCGTCTGCGGCGAGGCCGCCAGCTCCTCGACGTCGTCGAGGAGGGCCAGCGGCGACTCGATGGCCAGCTTGGGCGGGCACTTGCTGGACTTCGTCTTCACGAGCGCCACGTGGCCGGCGAAGGCCTTCCGCTTGGCCGCGGCCGCCAAGAGGGCAGCGGGAGAAGCGGAAGGATCGGTCAGGCGGCCCAATTCGCCCAGCGCCAGCGGGTAGGCCTCCCCGCCCAGGGTCCGCTGCGAGCGCAGGACGGATAGCATCTTTTCCGCCAACTCCGCGGCCGGGTCGGCCCGGCGCTTGGCAGGCGGCCGCCGCGGCGCCGGCCGAGCCGTGGCCGCTGCGGGTGGCTGGATGCTCGTCGACCCGCTGAGAGTGGGCATCGCTTCGTGCGCAAAGGTCTCCATCGCACCCCTCCGTCTCTCGGTCGCCCCCCTGCTCACCTGCGCCCCCATGAGCGCAACATAGCCGTCGCCGCCCCCTCACACAAGCGGCCGCCGCGGCACGGGACGGGAAGGGGGAAACGCGCGGACCTCCCACCGCGCAGCCGCCGGCCCCGCAGGGGTTCGCCCTCTCTGCGTGGGCGGGCCTCAGGCCTCGGGATCGAGGTGCTCGGTGGGGATGACGCGGATCACCTCTTCGGTGCTGGTGATCCCTTCGGCAACCTTGAGAAGGGCGGACCGCCGCATGTCGAGCATTCCTTCGGCCACGGCGGCGTCGCGAATCTGGCGGACGGTAGCCCCCTCGGCGATCAGGCGGCGGATCTCCCGGCTGGAGCGGAGGACCTCGAAGACGGCGGTGCGCCCGCTGTAGCCGTTCTGGTAGCAGGCCGAGCAGCCGGGGGCGGAGTAGATGTATTGGCCCTGCTCGCCCTCGAGATGGTCGCGAATGTCGTCGAAGGTGTGCGGCGAGTCGGAGATGTCGAAGGCGGTGCGGCATTCCAGGCACAGCGTCCGCACCAATCGCTGGGTGAGAACGCCCAGCAGGCATGTGGAGAGGAAATGGGGGTGTACGCCCAAGGCGAGGATGCTGTCCACGGCAGCGGCGGCGACGGGGGCGTGGAGGGTGGCCAGCACGAGGTGGCCCGTATTCGCGGCGCGGACCGCCGTCTCGGCGGTCACCGGATCGCGGATCTCACCGACCATGATGACGTCGGGCGACTGGCGGAGGACGCTCCGCAGCACTTCGGGGAAATCGAGCTTCACGTGGGGATTGACGGCCGACTGGCGGATCCCCCGGATGGCATACTCGACGGGGTCCTCGATGGTGTTGATCTTGCGGCTGCCGTTGTGGAGATAGTTCAGCGAGGCATACAGCGTGGTGGTCTTGCCCGCCCCCGAAGGCCCCGTCACCAACAGCAGCCCCCCCGGGCTGTTGAGCAGCCCCTTGAGGTTCGCCAGATCGCTGCGGCGAAGGCCGAGGTTGTCCAGCCCCAAGAGCGCCAGCTCTCGGGAAAGGAGCCGGAGCGACATGTCCTCCCCGTAGAGGGTGGGGATGGTGTTGATCCGCAGATCGATGCTGGCCTCCTCATCGACGGCGTAGACCAGGCGGCCGTCCTGGGGGTGCTGCGTCTGCACGAGGTCCATCTCGGCAATCGCCTTCAAGTAGTTGATGATCCGCTTGCCGACGGTGCGGTCGAAGACGGTCACCGGCTTGATGATCCCCAAGTGGCGAACGAAAACCGCGACTTCTCGCTCGTCGGTAAGGATGTAGAGGTCGCTGGCGTGCAGCCGGTAGGCCAGGCCCACCAACTGCGCAAAGGCCTCTTCGGCGTCTGAGGTTTCGATGTGGACTTCGCCGAAGGGGGACGTCAGCGGCTGGTCTTTCATGATTCCTCTCCCCGAGCCATCGCCAAGGCGGCCGCCTCATTGGCGGCGATGCTCAGCACCAGGTTCAAGCGCATCACCCGTATCACGTCCCACACCATCCGCGTCAGCGAATGGATGATCAGACGGCCGCCGGCCGCCGCACAACGCTTGTGGCAGACCAGCAGCCAGCTGATCCCTCGCGAGTCGATGAAATCGACCTCGGAGAGGTCGAGGAGGACGGTCTTGCCGTAGGCCGAGTCGCCGAGGAGGGCGGCGACCGGCTCCTTGTCCATGTTGAGAGCGCCTTGGGCGATCTCCCCCTGGGCCTTCAAGCGGAGAATCGTTCCCTCTTCGGAGTCGACCGTGAGTTTCATGAGTCCTCGCTCCGGTGGTGGGGTGGACTGGCGACACGACTCCCTTCGCACAGCCCGTGCTGCCGCGGGCCGATCCGACGACCGCCTCTGCTCCCGCTACGGCGGTGGTCCCGGGAATGCTAACATGGTGGCAGGTCGGCATCCGCCTGTCCAGTAGGCGCGCGCGGCGCGAGGAAGCGGTCGACGGCGGCCAGGACCGCACGGGCCGCGCCGGACTTGCTCCCGGCGAACTCGACCAGCCTCTCCCCCGCGGCGTCGAGGATCTCGATGCGAGTCTCCGCGGCGTCGATGGCCCCGGGACCGTTGAGGACCACCAGGTCGCACCGCTTGGCGCGGAGTTTCTCCGTCGCCCGCCGCTGCCCCTCTGCGGTCTCCAAGGCGAAGGCCACCATCCACTGCCCCTGCCGGGCGGCGGCCAGGGACGTGAGGATGTCGGGGGTCTCTTCGAGTATGAGCTTCAGGGGACGGCCGCTCTTGGTGATCTTTTCCGCTGCCACGCGGAGCGGCCGGTAGTCGCAGGGGGCCGCGGCGCCGACAACCCCTTCGCAGGAGGGGAACTCGTCGTGGCAGGCGCGGAGCATCTCCTCGGTGGTGGTGACGGGGACGACGCGCGCCCGCGCGGGGTAGGCGACCTGGACGACACCGCTGACCACGACCACCTCGTACCCGGCCTCGAGGGCTGCCGCCGCCAGTGCGGCGCCCATGCGCCCGCTGGAGGCGTTCGTCAGGTAACGGACCGGGTCCAGGTATTCCCGCGTAGGACCGGAGGTGATGAGGATGCGGGCCATGGGCGAAAGGGGGGATCGTGGCCGTGCCCCGCCTCAAACCCGCACGGGGGCGTTGAGGATCCCTTCGATGACGCGGAAGATCGCCTCCGGGGCGGCCATCCGCCCCGGGCCGCGGGTACCGCAACTGAGGTAGCCCTCCTCCGGACCCACGAGGACCGCCCCGTCGGCCTCCACCTGGCGGACGTTCCGCTGCACGGCGGCCTTCCCCCACATCTCGGCGTTCATGGCCGGGGCCATCACCACCGGACCGCTGAACGAGAGCAGGACCGTGCTTAAGAGGTCGTCGGCTATTCCGCAGGCCGCCTTGGCCAGCACGTTGGCCGTCGCCGGGGCTACGCAGAGGAGCTCGGCGGCCGCCGCCGCTTCGATATGGGGATGGCCTCCCGGGCCGAAGACCTCCGTCCTCACCGTTCGCCCGGTGAGCGCCTCGAAGGTCTTCGGTCCCACCAGCTCCGTAGCCGAGCGCGTCATGACCACCGAGACCCGGGCCCCGGCCTGCACGAGCAGACTCACCAGGGCCGCCGTCTTGTAAGCGGCGATCCCCCCGCTGACGCCGACGAGCACCTCGCGGCCGGTCATAGCTTGGCCAGGTCGAGCTCGGGCGGGCCTCCCGTGCCGGGCTCCCCTTCCACAGTACGGACGTTCAGGTCGGAATCCAGGAAAATCTTGTCCTGGAGGATCTCATGGATGACTATCTGCATCTTGTCGTCGGTCGAAAGCTCGACCAGCGGCCGACTGCCCCCCATCAGGGCTACCATCCGCTTCTGAATGAGTGCGGAGAGCCGGAAGCGGCCCCCCACCTTCTTGATGATCACTTCTTCCCGCAATTCGTCAATCATGGGGATCGATTCGCGTCGTGTTTCGCGTAATGCCTGAGGATGCCGCAGATTTCCGCCGCGGCCCGCTCCACATCGTCGTTGACGACTTGGTGCCGGTAGAAGCCGGCAGAGGCCAACTCCTCGCGGGCTTGCGCCAGGCGCCGGGCGATGGCGGATTCCGACTCCGTCCCTCGCCCCCGCAGCCGCCGCTCGAGCTCTTCCATGGAGCCGGGGTGAATGAAGATCGACACCGCCCCGGGAAACCGTTCCATGACCGTCCGCGCACCCTGAACGTCAACCTCTAAGAGTACCCATTTTCCCGCGCCAAGGCTAGGGGAGACTTCTCCAAGGAGAGTCCCGTACCAATGTCCCCCGCCGAAAACCTCGAAAGCCTCCAGGAATTCCCCCCTCGCGCGGCGTGCGTGGAACTCCCCTTCGGCCAGGAAATGATAGTCCACGCCATCCCGCTCGCCCTGACGTGGGGGTCGCGTGGTCGCCGAGACGCTCGGTCGCAGGGGAACAGGTGCCTGGCTCAATACCCGTTTGAGCACGGTGCTCTTGCCCGCCCCTGAGGGGCCGGAAACCACAACCAAGCGCCCCGCCCCCCCATTGCAACCAACTTCGCCGGCCGTTTCGTCAGCCACAATGACCTCCATGGCCTCTTCCAGGGGCAAAGCGAGGCCCCGCCATCGCGGGCCCCTTCGCTCGGCAGAAAGGCCTTTCCCGCTCGTCACCTTCCGAGAGCGTCCCGCAGCCGGTCCACCCTACTCGACGTTCTGGACCATCTCGCGAATCCGTTCCAGGGCCGCCTTGATCTCGATGACTTCACGAGCAATCTCGACGTCGCTGGCCTTCGACCCGATGGTATTCACTTCCCGCGCCATCTCCTGGGTGATGAATTCCAACTTGCGGCCCGCAGGCTCGGCGTCGTCCATCGAGGCCGTGAACTGCTCGACGTGGCTTCGCAGGCGGATGACCTCTTCGGAGATGTCGCTGCGCTCGGCAAACAATGCCACTTCCTTGATCAAATCGGCGGGCTCCAGGCTCACCTCGTACTCCGCAAGGAGGCGGGACAGGCGTTCCTGGAGACGGGCCCGATAGGCCTCGATCACCAGCGGGGCCCGCTCGGCGATCCTGTCCAAGCTTTCGGCGGCGGTGCGGCAGTTGGCCGCCAGGTCCGCCTGCATGGCTTGCCCCTCCTCCGAGCGCATGGCATCGAGACGGTCGAGCGCTTCCTGGATCGCAGTCTCGATGAGGGGCCAATCGGCCGAGGCATCGAAGAGCGGCGCCCCCTCATCGACGACGCCGGGGAGCAGCAGGAGCGCGGAGACGGGGAGGGGTTCCTCGATGCCTGCGTCGCGGGCCCACTGACCGTATTGGCGGCGATAGCCGTCGAGGACCTCTGCCCTGATGCGGCACTGGTCGGCCGAACGCGCCCGCGTCACCTGGACGGCAACCTGGACCGTACCGCGGCGAATCCGCCGGCGGACCGCCGCCTCGGCGAGCGGCTCCAGGGCGGCGTAGCCCTCGCCGCAACGGACGATCACCTTCAAATAGCGGTTGTTGACCGTGCGGACCTCGGCCTTGACCGCCAGGCCGTCCGTCTGGCAAAGCGCCTCGCCGAATCCGGTCATGCTGGTCAACAAGGGAACCCGTACCTCATCTCGGTTCTCCCCCTCCGCGCGAAGACGGCTGGTGCCGAGGGGGCACACACACCGAGCCGGCACCGGCTCACCCTCCCACCGACCGCCATCCCCCATTCTTACCCGCGTGCCCTCGCTCAGGGGCTGCCGTCCTCTTCGACCGGTGTTTCCACCGGTGGCTCAACCGGTGGCTCGGCCGGTGGCTCGGCCGGCCCCGGGGGACCGGGAGTCGGCGGTTCCACCTCCTCGACAACCGGTGGGGCCGCCGGGTCCGGGCCGGGGTCGAGCAGCGGCTCACTGGCGAGGAGCCAGATGGCAAGCATACACATGCCGATCCAGATCGCAGCCGCCACGATCGTCACTCGCATGTAGACGTCGCCCGACTTGGTGCCGAAAGCGCTCTGTCCCCCCATGCCCCCGAAGGCCCCGGCCAGCCCGCCTCCTTTGCCCCGCTGAATCAGCACCAGGAGGATGAGGAACACGGCCATCAAGGACATGAGGACGATGAAAAGGGTCTCCATGACGAAAGCACCTTCGTTCTTTTCGGCTTGGGACGGCAGGGGGTGGGCGTCAGGCGGCTGCCGGGGCCCCGGCGGCGATCCCCAGGAACTGCTCGGCATTCAGGCTCGCCCCACCCACGAGGGCCCCGTCGATATCGGCTCGTGCAAGCAAATCGCCGGCGTTGTCGGGCTTGACGCTCCCCCCGTATTGGATGCGGACCCGCTCTGCCACCCCCTTAGTATACCGGTCGGCGATGAGGTTGCGAAGGTCGGCGTGGACCTCCTCTGCCTGCTCGGGTGTGGCCACTTTCCCCGTGCCGATGGCCCAGACGGGTTCGTAGGCGATGACGATGCCGGCCATCTGCTCCTCGGAGACGCCGGCCAGTGAACCGTCGAACTGGCTGCGAATGACGGCAGCGGTTCGCCCCTCCTCGCGTTCGGCGAGGAGTTCGCCGACGCAGACGATCGGCGTCAGCCCGGCAGCCAAGGCGGCGTGGACCTTGCGGTTGACCGCCTCGTCGCTCTCCCCGACGATATGCCGCCGTTCGCTGTGCCCGAGGATCACGTAGCGGCACGCGAGGTCCAGCAGCATGGCGACGCTGATCTCGCCGGTGAAGGCCCCGTTGGGCTCGTGGTAGACGTTCTGCGCGCCCAGGGCCACCGACGAGCCGGCAACCACCTCGCCGACGGCGTCGAGGTAGACGCTGGGCGGACAGAGGACCAGGTCGACCCCGTCATACTTCGGGGACTCCGCCACCACCGTCCGGGCCAGGGCGCCCGCCGCGGCGCGATCGAGGTTCATCTTCCAGTTGCCGGCAATCAGCTTACGTCGCATCGATCGAGCTCCTCGTGAGGAATCGTCTTCCGTCCTCAGCTTCCCGCGGGCGACTCCCGTCCGCCCCGGGCGCCTACCGAAAACCGAGAACCAGGTTACTCCAGGACCGGTCCGGCGCGGAACGATCCGAGGATTTCCAGGCGCAGTGCCTTCCGCTCCAGCGCGGCCGTGGCACGGCGCACCCGCGGATCGGACTCGTGCCCCTCCATTTCCACGAAGAAGAGATACACGCCCTTGCTTCCGAAGACGGGGAAGGACTCGATCCAGGTCAAGTTCAAGCGGTTTCGCTTGAAGATGTTCATCGCCTCGGCGAGCGTGCCGGGGCGGTGCTCGACCTGGAACATGAGCGCCGTCTTGTCGTTGCCGGTCTTCTCGCCCGATTCGCGTCCGATCACGGCGAAACGGGTGGTGTTGCCCGGGTTGTCCTCGATCCGCTCGGCCAGGACGTCGAGGCCGTAGTGGATGCCCGCCTGGAGGCTGGCGATGGCCGCCGCCCCCGGCTTGTCCTTGGCCAACTGCGCGGCCGTCGAGGTGCTGGTGACCTCGATGGGGCGCGCCGCGGGGAGGTGCCGGGCAAGCCAGTTCCGGCACTGGGAAAGGGCCTGGGGCCGGCTGTACACCTCCTGGACCTCGGCCCGCGGGCACTTGCCCAGCAGGGCGTGGTGGATCTCCAACTGCACTTCGCCGCAGATCCGCACCCGCAGCCGGGTGAACATCTCCAGGGTGTCGGCCACGCGCCCGTCGGTCGAGTTTTCGATGGGGACCAGTCCGTAGTGCGACTGTCCGCGGTTGACCTCCTCGAACACCGCCGCGATCATCCCCACGGGGGCGAATTCCACCGTCTGGCCGAAACGGGCAATGGCTGCCAGGTGGCTGTAGCTGTAGAGAGGGCCGAGGAAGGCGATTCGCAGATCCCGCTGCAAGGCGCGGCATCCCGCCAGGAGTTGGGCGAATACGTAACGGACGGCCTGCGGCGGAAGCGGCCCCTTGCTCCACTCCACGACGCGGGCGAGCGTCGCCTCTTCTTCTTCGGGCGCGGCCGCCGACTTCCCCTCCGCCAGGCGGAGCTTGCCGATCTTCTCGGCCAGCACGGCGCGCTCGTTGAGCAGGCGGACGATCTCGCGATCGAGCCGTCCCATCTTCGAGAGGAGGGCGGGAAGTCCAGCGGAACGCGATCCACCGCTCACCTTTGCGGAGGCCGCCCTCTTTGTCTTCGCTGTCTTGGCCATGTGACGTACCCGCTGGAGTGAAGGCCTCGCTACGCCGGACTACGCCCGAAAAAAAAACCTACGTGGTGCGGCGTGCCTCGCCGGACGGCAACCACCCGCCATAGGCGGGCAGCCACCACTTCCGCACGTCGCCAAGTGGCCCATTCCCGGCCGCTACCCCCGCCGAATCCACCCAATGTGGTGACAACCAAACCACCCTGGATAGCCCATGGACTCGACCGTACGAACTCCATCCCAGAGCTAGCCGATATCCCGCCAATATAACGATTTGCGCCCTAAGAATGACGCCCCCAGACGGCTTCCTTGTACCGGGCAGCGCGGCGGGTGTCAACGGGCACGGCCATCTTTCGTCCCCTGGCTTGGCGGTCCCTACCCCGAAATGACGTGTGCCCTCTCCCTGTCGCTCGCCGGCTGGCTCCGGAGGTCTATTGTCGTAACCGTTCACGGGGGACTGTCCCGATTTTCGCGGCCATAGAGAGTATTCCTCGTGGACGGCGCTATTCGGCCGCGAAAATGGGACTGTCTCCTTCGCCCGCTACGCCGCGGCAGGATAAGGGGACAGGTCCATTTTTCGGGCGTCGGCGGTCGCTAAAGACAGGGTCTTTCGGCCGAAAAATGGACCAGCCCCCGGCGGGCCCGTGAACGGTTACCTATTGTCATTGGGCGAATGATTCGGAACGCGGCCGGAGTGTCAAAATGGCAGGCCGGGGACGACCTCGGCGGCGAGGGACGGGGACGCAAACGAGATCGATGCGCACAACCGACTGAAAATCAACAATTTACATCGATTCGCGGGGAGACGACCGCGCTACCGGCACGTACTTTGCAAGAGCCCCATATGATTCCCCTTGTATGCCAGCGCGGCGAGCGGCCGCGCGAAGGGCGCTTCGTTGAGTCGGCTGTTCGGCGTGGAGGCCACTTTCCGCCAGGCCGCCGCAGGGCGGGGGCCGAAATTGGACTTGGCCCCCTACCGGGACCCCACCAACCCCAGCAGAACTGTTTCGAATCGATAACGCAGGTCCGCGGCGCCGTCCGCCTTGGCGAGCGGCGCGTATCGAACACACCCATTGGCCCACCGGAGAGGAGCAGGTTTCATGGCAGCAGGCGAAAAGATCATCGGCATCGACTTGGGGACGACGAACTCTGTGGTCGCCGTTATGGAGGGTAAGGACGGCAAGGTGATCCCCAACCCAGAGGGTAATCGCCTCACCCCCAGCGTGGTCGCCTTCACCGATAAGGATGACGTACTGGTAGGCGAACCTGCCAAGCGCCAGGCGGTGACCAACCCGAAGCGGACGATCTACTCGATCAAGCGGTTCATGGGCCGCCGCCGTGGCGAGGTTGCTTCGGAAGAAGAGATGGTCTCCTACGAGGTCATTGGGAACCCCGACGAGTTCGTCCGCATCCGGGTGGCGGATCGCGAGTTCACGCCGCCGGAGATTTCCTCGCGGGTCTTGCGGAAGCTCAAGGAGGCGGCGGAGTCCTACCTGGGCCACAAAGTCAACAAGGCGGTGATCACCGTCCCCGCCTACTTCAACGACTCGCAGCGGCAAGCCACCAAGGATGCCGGGCAGATTGCCGGGCTCGAGGTGGCTCGCATCATCAATGAGCCCACGGCCGCCGCCCTGGCGTACGGGCTCGACAAGGAGGCCGGCAAATCCGGCCATAAGATCGTGGTCTTCGACTTCGGGGGGGGTACGTTCGACGTCTCCATCCTCGAACTCGCCGAAGGGGTCTTCCGCGTCATCAGCACCCACGGCGACACCCACCTCGGCGGAGACGATCTGGACGAGGTCCTCATCAACCACGTCGCCGACGAGTTCAAGCGGGAGCAGGGGATCGATCTGCGCAACGACGCCATGGCCCTGCAGCGGCTCCAGGAGGCTTGTGAGAAGGCGAAGCGCGAGCTCAGCTCGGCCCAGTCGACGGATATCAACCTCCCCTTCATCACCGCCGACGCCACGGGGCCGAAGCACTTGCAGATGAGCCTGACGCGGGCCAAGTTCGAGCAGCTCGTCGATCACCTCATCGACCGCTGCCGGGGCCCCGTCCACCGCGCCCTCGAAGATGCCAAGCTCAAGCCCGGCGATATCGACGAGGTGGTCCTGGTAGGCGGTTCCACGCGCATCCCCAAGGTCCAAGAGCTCGTCCGCGAAGCCTTTGGGCGTGATCCCCACAAGGGTGTCAACCCCGACGAGGTCGTCGCCATTGGCGCGGCCATTCAGGGGGGGGTGCTCGCCGGTGAAGTCCGCGACGTCCTCCTCCTCGACGTCACGCCCCTCTCGCTGGGCATCGAGACGCTCGGCGGCATCATGACCAAGCTGGTCGAGCGGAACACCACGATCCCCACCGAGAAGAAGCAGGTCTTCAGCACCGCCGAAGACAACCAGACGGCCGTGACGGTGAAGGTCTACCAGGGCGAGCGGGAGATGGCCGCCGACAACCGGCTCCTCGGTCAGTTCAACCTCGAGGGGATCCCGCCCGCGCCGCGAGGCATCCCCCAGATCGAGGTCTCCTTCGATATCGACGCCAACGGCATCGTCAACGTCTCGGCGAAAGACCTGGGCACCGGCAAGGAGCAGTCGGTGCGGATCGAGCAGTCCGCCGGCCTTGGCGAGACCGACATCGAGCGGATGCGCAAGGAGGCCGAGCTGCACGCCGCCGAGGACAAGCGGAAGCGCCAGCTCGCCGAGCTCCGCAACCAGTCCGACTCGATGTGCTTCCAGTTGGAGAAGCTCCTCAAGGAGCACGACGCCAAGCTCAAGGACGCCGACAAGGAGGCCGTCCGCACGGCGATGGAGCGGACCCGCGAGGCCGCCAAGGGAGATGACGTGGAACGGATCAAGTCGGCGATCTCCGAGTTGGAGCAGGCCTCCCACGCCCTGAGCCGCTCCCTCTATGAGGCAGGGGCCGCGAAAGGGGCGGAGCAGGCGGCCGGAGCCGC
>SKOZ01000024.1 GCA_007119795.1 Planctomycetales bacterium
GGGTCCGTAAGATTCGGTATGTGGTACGTTGCGGACCATGCATGGGCAAAGGAGGGGAAGACCCCACCCCCTTCGGCTTTCTTAGGGCTGAGCCAAGCCGCCTTGCCCCCCTCATGGTCGGCCAGTGGATGAAGGCCGGCCCCGGGAACCTCTTTCCAGACGGGTAAACTGGGCTTCCCCTTGGTACGGGCTTTTGGTAATAACCCACCCCGCCGCCGTGTCCCGCTGCGCGGCCGACGGACCGGCGGCGGCATCGAGGGACCTCCGTGCCGGGAATGAACGCATGAAGCGGTTCGCGATCAGGATGACGACCTTGGCCACCGTCGTGGTTCTGGGCTGGTTTGCGATTGCCCAGGCTCAGAGGCACATGGAGGTTGCAGGAGAGAGTCCCCCGGGACTGCTGCCGGCGGAACGGGCCGGCGCACAGCCAATCCGACCCGTCGCTTACCACGAGTACGAAACCGGTGCCCAGGGCGCCTACGGCGCTTCTCACCTGCCGGTGCCGGCCGCGAACAATCCCCAAGCCTCGGCCGACAACCCCCTTCGCGAAGTGCGACAGCTCCCTCGACCCCCGCGGCGGGCGGACGGTGCCGGTGCGACTGCCTCACCGGTAGGACATTGGGACCAGGAGCTTACGCCGCCGCGGTTTCCAGGCATCGATCCCTTCGGCGACGGTCCGGCAACCGTTGAAGACGTCTCGGAGGCAGGTGCTTCCGAGGCTGCGGCGGGATTGCATCGCGCATGGTCGCCGGACGAGACCGCACCGGTCGGCCTGGGGCCGTCGGCATGGGGGCGCGAGGCGGCCAGCGCGGAGGAATTGGGGGTCGCTCCGCCGACGGCCTATGCGCACGGCGCGGAGGAGCAGGCGAGCCAGCCGGAGTGGCCCTCGGCCGTCGGCGACGAGGACGGACTCGCCCCAGCGCCTGCGGTAGCGCACGGTGAGGCAGACCGCCTGGCCGAACCCGGACAGTTCACACCTGAAGGAGGCCCCGCGGCAGCCCTGCCGCGATCTGCCGATGGTCCCTCGGGGGTACCGCCCCGTTTCGAGAACGCCTTTGCCGGCGCGGAAAGCCCTGCCGGTACTGGTTCGGGCCCACCGCAACGCCGCGGTGATCTCGGGGCAGCGGAGCCGGGTGATGTCGAATTGGAAGGTCCCCAACTCCCGCAACTGCACGTTCACAAGTCGGCACCCGACGAGCTGCAGGTAGGAAAGCCGGCTGTTTTCCGGACAACGGTCCGCAACATTGGTCAGTCCCCCGCTCGGGACGTGGAAGTCCACGATGCCCTCCCCCGAGGCGCCGAGCTGGTGGCGACGCGGCCTCGAGCCGCGCGTGGCCCGGGTGGAGAGTTCGTCTGGAGTCTGGGCACGCTGGATCCGGGGCAGGAGGTGTCCATGGAGATTGAGGTAACGCCGGTAACGGAGGGGGAGATCGGCAGCGTGGCCTCGGTCTTATTCCGCGCCGAGGCCTCGGCCCGCGCACGGGTGACTCGTCCCGAGTTGGTACTCACAGCGAGTGCCCCGGAGGAAGTGCTCATCGGCGAAGAGCTCCTCCTCTCGATCACGGTGTCGAACCCGGGCACGGGGGTGGCAACGGGTGTGGTGCTTGAGGAGCGGGTGCCCGCCGGTCTGGAGCATCCGGCCGGTGAGGAGTTGGAGTACGAGGTGGGAGACCTGCAGCCCAACGAGTCGCGCACGCTGGAACTGACGCTACGGGCGGCACAGGCCGGCACGGCAACGAACCTGCTGACGGCGCGGGCGGACGGCGACCTGGTGGTGGAGGATCGGCGGACCATCGAGGTGGTGGCCCCGCGGCTCGAGGTGGCGGTTGAGGGGCCGCGGCGGCGGTTCCTGGAGCGCGAGGCCACGTACGAACTGATCGTCTCAAACCCGGGAACGGCTGCAGCCCGGCACGTGGAGCTGGCGGCGCACCTGCCACCTGGAATGCAGTTCGTGGCGGCGAACAACGCCGGACATTTCGAGCCCTCGACGAACACGGTCCATTGGCTGCTCGAGCAGCTTCCGGCGCGGGAGAGCGGCTCGGTGCAGTTGACGGCCCTGCCGGTGGAGTTGGGCGAGCAGCAGATCCGGCTGCGGGGGACCGCCCAGCAAGGGCTGGTGGCGGAACAGGAACAGCCCGTTCTCGTCGAAGGAATCGCGGCGGTCCAGTTCCAGGTCGCGGACCTGACCGCCCCGATCGAGGTGGGGGGCGAGACGAGCTACGAAATCCGCGTACTCAACCAGGGGACCAAGGCGGCCAGCGACGTGCAGGTGGCCGTGATCCTTCCTGCCGAGCTGAAGCCGCTGGGGGCCGAAGGTCCCGTCGCCTACCGCATTGAAGGAAATCGCGTGCTGTTCGAGGGCCTCTCTCGGCTGGCCCCGAAGGCCGACACCACGTACCGGGTCCACGTCCAGGGCCTTCGCGCCGGCGACCTGAGGACGCGGGTCCAAGTGCTCACCAGCGAGATGACCACCCCGGTGACCAAAGAGGAGAGCACCCGGGTGTACGCTGACCAGTAAGCGGCTGCGGTGGTATGCTATCGTTGGGGCGGCGGCCAACGGCCACTTCCTTCATTCGGCTTCTCCCCGCAGCGATGCAGATGCTCATCTCGGAAGACGAAATCCGCCAGGGCGTGGAGCGGCTGGCCAGCAAGTTGCGCACCGGCTGCCGGCACAAGCCGCCAACGATGGTGGGCGGCCTCGGCTTCCACGAGCGGTACCGCGATCTCCCCTACCCGGCGGCCTTGAAGGCGGAGCCGGCCGGAGAGGATGAGGAGCCCGGGTCGTGAGGGTTCGCCGGTTGGTCCTGGTTACCCGGCGGTTCTGGCCCCTGGTGGGCGGGGCGGAGAAGGTGATGGCCAACCTGGGTGCCGCATTGGCGGAGCGCGGTCTGCAAGTCACTGTGCTCACTGCCCGCTGGGACCGCTCGTGGCCGGCAACCCTGACGTACCGCGGGGCATCCGTTGTGCGGCTGCGGAACCCGCCACAGCGGTTCTGGGGAACCCTTCGCTACATGATCGAGCTGCGGAGATGGCTCCGCCGGCACCGGGCGCGGTACGAGGCGATCTACGTCTCCATGCTGAAGCACGATGCCTTCGCCGTCCTCGGTGCGGCGGGCGGGCGCATGCCCGTGCTCCTTCGCGCCGAGGGGGCCGGAGAGGGCGGCGACTGCCGCTGGCAGGAGGAGGCGCGCTGCGGCCAGCTGATTCGCCGGCGCTGCCGGCAGGCCGACGCCCTGGTCGCTCCGAGCCGCCTCATCGAGGAAGAGTTGCTGGCCGCGGGTTACCCGCCGGAGCGGGTCCATTACGTCCCCAACAGCGTTCCCTTGCCTCCGGCGAGAGACGATCGTTGCAGGCAAGCCGCACGGGCGGCTCTCGCCGAGGGGGGGGGACTGCCGGAAATGCCGGTCGTCGAACCGCTGGTGGTGTACACCGGTCGGCTGCACGAGGCCAAGGGTCTGGACGACCTCGTAACCGCGTGGAGGACCGTGGCGCAGCGGATGCCTCAAGCGCGGCTCTGGATGGCCGGAGAGGGACCGCACCGCGACCGCCTGGCGGAGCGGATCGCGGCTGGCGGCCTCGAGGGCCGCGCGGTGCTCGCAGGAACGTTCGACCGGGTGGACGACCTGCTGGCGGCGGCCGACGCCTTTGTCCTCCCTTCGCTGGAGGAGGGGATGTCGCTGTCCCTGCTCGAGGCCATGGCAGCGGGCCTGCCGGTGGTGGCCAGCGCCATCCCGGCCAACCGAGCGCTGGTCGAGCACGAGGTCCAGGGGCTCCTCGTGCCCGCGGGCGTTCCGGCGGCCCTGGCCCGGGCCATCGAGCGCGTTTTGGCCGACCGGGAACTGGCCGACCGGCTCGGCGTGGCGGGGCGACGCCTGGTGGCCGAGGAATTCTCGCTCGATGCCTGGGTGGATACCCATTTGGCACTCATCGAGGGGCTCTTGCCGCCCTCCCCTCATGTCGGCTCGACGACGCCGTCATCATAGGGACGCAGGGAAGACAAGGCATCGAGGAAGGATAAGGAACGAACGATGGCGCCCCCTCGCCCCTCCCCCCTCGCTGCTCGTCCTCGGACCCGCGTAGTCGGCGCTCTCGTGACTGCCGGTAGGGGACGGAAAACCGGCGCCACGGTGCCGCGTGCGGGGTTCTGCCGGGTCTCGGCGGCTGCCTTTTCCTAAGCCGTGGCCTATGGTTTACCGAAGCGCGCCGGATGCGGCGCCTTTCGGGCCCGCCTTCTCCGGCCGGAACCACATTATTCGATAGCCGAGATTCGTTAGCCGAACAGGGGCTTTGGGGGGATGCCCATGCCAGCCGCCGCGGGCCGTCGAACGCTGAGCGAGATATGCCAGCGGATCCACGAGATCTCCACGCTGCCGCACGTCGCCCTACAGGTCATGGAGGTCGCCAGCGATCCCGATTCGGGAGCTGCGGATATGAAGGTGGTCATGGAGCAGGATGCCGCTCTCTCGGCGCGGGTCTTGCGGAGCGTCAACTCCTCGGCCTACGCGCTCCGTACCCGAATCGCCAACTTGCAGCACGCCATCGCCTACCTGGGAGTCAAGCAGATACGCAATCTGGCAATGACCGCCGCCGTGAGCGATCTGTTCCGCAGCAACGAGTCCATCGAGAGCTATCGCCGCTCCGAACTATGGCGCCACCTCGTCTCCGTGGGCATCTGCGCCCGGATGATCGCACTGCGCTTGAACCACATGGGTTTTGAGGACGTCTTTCTCGCCGGCCTCCTCCACGACGTGGGCATCATCCTTGCGGATCAGCACGTCCACGCGGAGTTCGAGGCCGCCATCCGCCACCTGCAGGACGACCGCTCGCTCGGTGAGGTGGAACGCGAGCACTTGGGCTTCGACCACACCGCGCTGGGAGAGGCGGTCGCCGCAAAGTGGGCGTTCCCCGAATCGGTCCGCGCGGCCATTCGCTACCACCACAACTCGGCCGCTTTCCGCGGCACGTGCATCGACGTCGTGCGGTGCGTCGAGGTGGCCAACGTGATCTGCACCGCCAAGGGGATCTCTTCCGTAGGGCGCAGGTTGGTGAGCTTCCCCCGTGCAGCCTTCGAGGGGCTCGCCCTGGACCGCGACGACGTCGCCGTTCTGGCGGAGAGCCTCGAACGAGAACTGGTGGCAAACGACAGCCTTTTCCGAATTTGATCAACAAGGTGCGTTTTCCAGCGAGCGCCGACTTCAGCAAATACCCCGCCTCCCTGGCAAGCCGTTGCCCATGATTGTCCCCGTTCAAAGCACCGACGACCTCTTGCACTGGATGGAAGCCAGCCGGGACGAAACCGGCTGTCTGCGAGTCCTCGGCAGCCTCTTGGCACCGCTGGAACCGCAGTTCCTCATCCTGGCCGACGGTGACGGCCGCCTCCGGGCGGCCGAGTCCCTCGGCGACCTGCCTGCCGACGAGGTGGCCAGCCCTCTCGCCAGCCAATTCGCCGAGCGTCTGGTCGCCGCCGAGCTGTGCTCCTTCAAGACAACGGTGCGTCGGACACCGTACA
This sequence comes from Planctomycetales bacterium, assembly GCA_007119795.1. The sequence goes on from SKOZ01000024.1 coordinate 5,510, forward strand.
CGGCCTTCGCGATGCAGGTTCCCGGCGGTGACATCCTGGGGGGGCTGGTCGTGTCCACCCCCCGCGTCCGCCACCGTCTGGCTTCGATCCGATCGACTCTCGGCGTAGCCGCCCAACTGGCTGCCAGGGCCATCTGCCACGACGCCGAGCGCCGCACGGTCCAGGTCGAGAACAAGCAGCTCCGCGCCGAGCATACCACGCTCAAGGCCGCCCACAGCGAAGCGGTGATCCGCGCCATCCAAGAGCGCGAAGAGCGGTTCGCCGTGGAATCGCGCCAGGCGGCACTGGAGACCTTCCTGAAGGCGGCGGAAGTGGCCACGCGGGCCAAGAGCGAGTTCCTCGCCAACATGAGCCACGAAATACGCACCCCCATGACCTCCATCCTCGGTTTCACCGAGGCGCTGCTCGCCGAAGAGGACGCCGAAGACGAAGCGCCGGAGCGCACGGCCGCCCTGCAGACAATCCACCGCAACGGCCAGTATCTTCTCGACCTTATCAACGACATCCTGGACATTTCCAAGATCGAGGCCGGCAGGATGGAGGTCGAGAAAGTCTCTTGTTCCCCGTTGGAGATCGCCAAGGACGTCATTGCCCTGATGCGGCTGCGCGCCGAATCCAAGGGCCTTCCCCTGAATCTCGAATGCCCCCATCCGCTCCCCGAGGCGGTCCTTACCGACCCCTTGCGGCTGCGCCAGATCCTCATCAACCTCCTGGGCAACGCCATCAAGTTCACCGAGACCGGAAGCGTGTGCCTCCACGTCCAGTTGATCACCCTTGCCGACGGCAAGCCGGCTTTGCAGTTCGACGTTACCGATACGGGAATCGGCATCCGCGAGGAGCACCTCGCCACGCTCTTCGACCCCTTCACGCAGGGGGACGGATCGACCTCGCGGAGGTTCGGCGGCACCGGGCTGGGGCTGGCCATCAGCAAGCGCCTCGCGCACATGCTCGGCGGCGACATCGCCGTCACCAGCACTCCGGGCGCGGGCAGCCAATTCGCGGTCACCATCGATCCGGGCCCCCTCGAGGGCACCACGTTGGTCGACATGCCGGCCGAAGCGGCGCATCCGGCCAAGTCCGTGCTGCCGCCCGTCGTCCCTCCCGACCTGCACGGGGTGCGTCTTCTTCTCGCCGAGGACGGGCTTGACACCCAGCGCCTGATCAGTCTTCTGCTCCGCAAAGCCGGTGCCGACGTCGTGGTGGTGGAAAACGGTCGTGACGCCGTGGAGGAGGCCCTGAAGGCCGAGTACCTCGGACCGCCCTTCCAGGTCATTCTCATGGACATGCAGATGCCGGAGATGGACGGGTACCAAGCGACCCGGGCGCTCCGCACGGGGGGGTACAGGGGTCCCATCGTCGCCCTCACGGCCCATGCCATGGCCAGCGACCGGGAGACGTGCCTGGCCGCGGGGTGCGACGACTTCGCCACCAAGCCCATCGACCGGGCGCGACTCTTCGCCGTTGTCGTCCAGAACCTCCGCCGCTGAGGGCCTGCGTCGCGCGGAACGGACACCCTCTCAGGCGGAGTCCGGCAGCGGTCCCGGCGTTCGGGTAAGCCAATCTCCGCGGAAGAAAAAAATTCGTCTTCCCGGGACCCCGTCCTTCTGGTGGTCTGACTGATGGCGATTGCGACACTGGTGGGGTTGTGATATATTGTCGCAATTCGTCGATGCCCGTGGTTGTCGCGCCTCCGGGGACGTGACCGGGCCGGCGGGGAGATGTTTAACCGGTTTTGGGGATGGCGATTGCCGCGGAGGGCCTCCGCGGTCCAGGCGGCACGGATCGCCGATCCGTGTTGCCCCCGGCACGCTGTGGCAGGCTGCCGGCGGCGGATCGCTCTTTCCGAGCGGATGGTCACACAGTCAGTTATGGTCAATCGAAACCTGATTCGCGGCTTGGATTTGAGTGAGGAAGAGTGGCAGAGCGAGCTTGCCGAGGCCATGGAGGGAGCAGAGGCCGAAGAGATCGAGTGGGGAGGCACGGCCCAGATCGAGCTCAACCAGATCGTGTCGGGGCGGGTGCTCAAGATCGACGGCGAGTTCGTCACGGTAGACGTGGGATACAAGAGCGAGGGGGTCATCCCGCGGAGCGAGTGGGAGGACGATGAAGAACCGCCCCATCCGGGTCAGGTGCTCAAGGTCCTCATCGAAGACGTGGAGGACATCCACGGGCCGCTGGACGAAGCGCGGGGGATGATCACCCTCAGCAAGCGGAAGGCCGAGAAGATCGAGGCCTGGATGAAGGTCATGGAGACCGTCCACGAGGGGGACGTGGTCACCGGCCAGGTCACGCGGAAGATCAAAGGCGGTCTGCTGGTGGACATCGGCGTCAATGTCTTCCTTCCCGCCAGCCAGGTCGACATCCGCCGTCCCGCCGACATCGGCGACTACATCGGCCGGACCATCCAGTGCATCGTGCTGAAGATCGACGAAGCGCGGCGGAACATCGTGGTCAGCCGGCGGGCGCTCATCGAGCAGGAGCGCGCCGAGAAGAAGGCCCAGCTCCTGCAGGAGCTCGAGGTGGGCCAGATCCGCAGCGGGGTGGTGAAGAACATCGCCGAATTCGGCGCCTTCGTCGACCTGGGAGGGATCGACGGCCTGTTGCACATCACCGACATGAGCTGGGGCCGGATCAGCCACCCCTCGGAGATGGTCTCCATCGACGAGGAGATCGAGGTGCAGATCCTCAACATCGACCACGAGAAGGAGAAGATCGCCCTGGGGCTCAAGCAGCGGACTCCCAGCCCCTGGGAGCAGGTGGAGGCGAAGTACCCCGTCGGCAGCCGCGTGCGGGGCACCGTGGTCAACGTGATGAGCTACGGCGCCTTCGTGAAGCTCGAGGAGGGGATCGAAGGCCTCGTCCACATCAGCGAGATGTCGTGGACGAAACGGATCAGCCACCCCAGCGAGGTGGTGCAGATCGACGACGAGATCGAGGTCGTCGTCCTGGCCATCAATCGGGAGAAGCAGGAGATCTCGCTGGGCATGAAGCAGACCCAGGAGAATCCCTGGGACCGGGTCGCAGATCGTTATCCCCCGAACAGCATCGTTCGCGGCACGGTGCGAAACCTGACCAACTACGGGGCCTTCATCGAGATCGAGGAGGGCATCGACGGCTTGCTGCACGTAAGCGACATGTCCTGGACGCGGAAGGTCAGCCACCCCAGCGAGGTAGTGGAGAAGGGGCAGGAGATCGAATGCCGCGTGATCTCCGTGGACCAGCAGCGGCGGCGGATCGCCCTGGGATTGAAGCAGTTGAGCGAAGACCCCTGGGACCACGACATTCCCACCCGCTACGGCCCTGGGCAGGTCGTCCGCGGGACGGTGACCAAGATCACGAACTTCGGCGTCTTCGTGGGGCTGGAGGACGGGCTCGAAGGCCTGCTGCACATCTCCGAGCTGGCCGACCACAAGGTGGACAACCCGGAGCAGGTGGTCAAGGTCGGCGAAGAGATCGAGGTAAAGATCCTCCGGGTCGATTCGCACGATCGCAAGATCGGCCTTTCCCGGAAACGGGTGGGCTGGGCCGAAGAGGAGCCCAAGAAGGCCGAGACTGCCGCCCCGCAGCCCACCGAGCTCAAGGGGGGCGTGGGCAGCGGCAGTGGGCCACTGATCCAACCCATCCCCCCCAAGCCTCAAGGTGAGGAAGAGTGACGGGAACGGCATGAACGGCGAAGGGTGAACCCCGTACGGTAGGCCGTCCTGCCTGCCTCGCGGCAGGCAGGACGGCCCCTACGGGTGTGTTTGCTCTTGCCTCTCAACCGCCGTCCCCTGCAGCTTTCCGGAACGGCCTCGCGCGTCCGCTGGATGCGGCCCTCTGGCGCCAGGGAGGGGGCCAAGAAGCCCTCTTCCCGCAGAGAAGGGGAGGCGACGAGGCGGTACAACCGTTCCATTCCGACCTTTGCCTTATCCTCGGTGGTTGCAACCGGCGGGGCCGTTTCATCTGGTCCCGTCCGAACGGGGCGCAGATTCCGCTTACCTCGTCGCCGGAGGGCTTCGCTCCAGAAGCGTTCCCCATCCCGTCGATAGTTGTGTCTGGTTGACGACACCATTTCCGACGCGGATCCGGCACGCCCCCATGAAATCGACACGACGCAAGACACCCTCCTCGGCGGTCCAGTCGCCCCTGGAGACCTACCTCCGCGAGATCAACGAGACGCAGCTCCTCTCCGCCGACGACGAGCAGGAGTTGGCCGTCGCCATCGGCCGCGGCAACACGGAGGCCCGCGACCGCATGGTCCGCGCCAACCTGCGGTTGGTGGTCAACATCGCCCGCGGCTACACCGGCAAGGGTCTCAGTCTCCAGGACCTCATCGAGGAGGGGAATCTGGGTCTGCTGCGCGCCGTCGAGGGGTTCGACCCGGCGATGGGCACGCGCTTCTCCACCTACGCCAGCTACTGGATCAAGCAGTCGATCAAGCGGGCCTTGATCAACACGGCGAAAACGATCCGCATCCCCGCCTACATGGTCGAACTCCTCTCCAAGTGGCGGCGGGCCAGCACCCGCCTGAGCGAAGAGCTGGGCCGCACGCCCACGCCCGAGGAGATCGCCCGCGTCCTCGGCCTGCCCCGCAAGAAGCTCCCCATCATCAAGAAGGCGATCCGCATCTACAACCTCACTCCCCAGACCGACCAGGCCGACGCCGGCTGGTCCCTGGGCGAGATGATCATGGACGAGCGTGCCCGCGACCCGGAGGAGCAGTTCGTCGAGCACGACAACCTGACCCACGTGCTCCGCCAGCTCGAGACCATGGACCAGCGCGAAGCGACCGTGCTGCGGATGCGCTTCGGCCTCAACGACCACGAGCCGCGGACGCTCAAGGAGATCGGCGAGTCGCTGGGGCTCACCCGCGAGCGGGTCCGCCAGATCGAGACCGAAGCCCTGGGCAAGCTGGGCGCCAGCCTCAACGGCCTCCCTGTAGACGAAGACGAACTCCTCCCGCCCCGCCGCCGCACCGCCGCGCAGCGCGTGTGAAGGCTGGCTCAGCGGGGCCGGTAGAGCTCGACGCTCCGCTCACTCAGGTAGCCGATCTTCGTCCGCGCGCGGAGTTGGTTGGCTTCGGCCGGCCAATGGACAGGTGAAGGGAAGTCCACCTCGGTCCGGGCCTCGACGTGCCCGTCGAGGAAGCTCACGTTGGCCACGTCGCCCCCGTGGCGGAAGTGGGTCATGGGCGCGGCGTACGCGTCCTCAGGGCCTATCACGTAGAATGTCTCCGTAACGCGCACCCTCCCCTCGGGCTGCCAGGGGAGCTCGATCCGCGCCGCGTCGCAGAAGACCATGGTCCTGCTGGTCGAGGGGAAGTCGGCCAAGCGGGTGACGACCATCCGCGGCGGCTCCGGCCAGTTCGAGTAGTCGACCGCGCCCAGGTTCTGGTTGTACCCGTAGCCCCCCGTGGCGCCGTTGTAGAGGTGCTCGACGTTGTCGCTCATGGTCGGGCAGTGGTAGACGGCGTCGTTGCGCTCGATGAACGGGGCGATCATCCCTTCCGTGGCGTCCACCTCGTTGGCGGCGTAGTCCACCATGCCGAACCAGGTCTTTTGGCGCGGCCAGTCATCGAGGAGGTTGGCGGGGGGAAGCACGAGGAAGGTGTCGTGGTAGAGGAGCACCGCCAGCGTGTTCTGCTTGAGGTTGTTGGCGCACTGCGTCCGCCGCGCCGCTTCCCGAGCCGCCTGGACGGCGGGTAAGAGCAGCGCGATCAGCAGGCTGATGACGGCAATCACCACCAGCAGCTCGACGAGCGTGAAGCCGTAGCGCGGCGGGGCGCAGCGCTGCGCCCTGGAGACGGCTTGCGGAGCCGCCTTGAACATGTTTCCGGAACCCATGAGAAGACCCTCCGGCGCCTGGACCGGCGCCTCGCCGCACGACGTCGCATCGCCAGCCCGTGCCGCGCGCGACCACAGACAGGGGTGGACGAAGCGGGACGGAAACCTCGTGCGGCAGCGACTACTCCCTGCGATCCTTATCCCTCGTAAGGACCGTCAGTACCGCGTTGGTAGGTCTTCTGACTCACGAGCCTCGGAGCCGCCCGGCCTTCTCGTCGCAGAGCAACAATGGCCAAAAAGACGGGGCACTCCTGCGTCGCGCTCGCTCACAGCGGCGGGGACCGTCCCGGAATCACACCGGGTTCCCTGTTCGTCGGCCGACCCGCAACGGGACGGCCGACCACCAACGCACGATAATGCGATACCTTAACGGGCAAACCCCCGTTCCGTCAATAGTCCGCAACGAGATTCGTAAGGGCAGACCATGGACTGTTTCTCCTGCTGCTGCAACGCCTTGGTGTGGAGCCAAGCATCGACCTGGACCTGGCCGCAAGTGAACGCCTTGCGCGGGTGGGACCTGGCCAGCTCTTCACAAACGCAAGCAATGCGGTAAACCGCAAACGCTATGCCCGAGCAGACGGGGCCGAGGCGACGGCCCGCGAGGCGAGTCGGCGCTCGACAAACCGCAGGAGCGCGATGGCCGAGCCGACCACCAGGAGCACCGCCGCAGCCACGGGCAACACCCCGAAGAGAATGCCCAGAAGCCCGGCCACCACCAGGAGCGCGGCGCCGTTCCGCCCGGCGAAGTAGCCGAATCCGCCCCCGCGGCCGAAGCCGACCAGCCCGCCAAGCACCAGGACGGCAACGACCAGCGCCGCCAGATGCGCCAGGCCCTCGGTCTGTCCCCCGGAGAGGCCGCGGGCGGTGATCTCCACCCGGCCGCCGGGGGTGGTGAAGAGGAAGACCTGCCCCCGCCGCGGCAGCTCGAAATCGAGACTGGCCAGGCCGACCGGGAGCACTCCCTCGGCGTCGACCGAGAGGCCCAACGTGCGGGCGAAGGCTTCCTGCTCCGAAGGCGGCTCCATGGGGGCGCGGACCGGCAGTGATCGGTCGGCCGCTTCCGCAAATTCGTCCCCTGCCCGCCGGCCGCCCCGGCCCTCGAGCTGGCTTCCCAGCCGCTGCTGGTAGCGGGTAACGGCGTCCGCCTGGCTCTGTGGCAAGGCGGGTACGCCGTAGGCAGAAGCGTCGTCACCCCACCGCTCGCCGGCTACTTCGCCGGCCCGGGTGGCCGCGGGGGCCTGCTGGGTCCTGGCCCGTTGCTCGGGGTCGGCCGCCGCTTTGCGGAGCCGTTCCCGCAGGACCTCGTCGACCTCGCCGCGCCCCTCGAGCCGGGCCCGGCCGAACCAGGCCTCGTTGAACCGTGCGGCCTCCTCGGGCCGGTCCGTGGGAGGAGGGGCGATCGCCTCGGCAAAATTTCTCCCCTGCCGGTGCACGAGGCTCTCGGCCCGCACCGTATTCTGCTGCTCGAACCGGGTGTTCAAGTAGAAGCGGTTATCGAAGGCCAATTCTTCTTGAGGTGCCTCGGCGAGTTGGCGGAGTTCGACCTCGGCGCGTTCGAAGAGCGCCTCCTGCTCGGAGAGGCTCCGCTGGAGCTTCTCCTCGGCACGGCTGAGGTCGTAGTCCAGCGAGACCGAGCCGTCGAGGGTCAGGTCGTGCTCGCGGAGCAACTTGAGATTGGTCCAGGCGCGGACGCGGGCGAAGGGGTTCCCGTGGCGAGCCGTCTCCACCAGCCGCTCGGCGACGCGGCCCTTGTAAGCCAGGTAGCCGCCGGCCAGTTCGGCTTCGTCGCCCACCAGGCGCATCGTGCCGCCGAAGTCGAACCACGTGTACTCCTCCGGCAGGTGGAGCCGCACCTGGCTGAGCTCGACCTGGACTCCCGTCACGCGCATCAGCGGAAAACTGGCCGCACGGGCCACGCTCGGCGCCGCCATCCGGCCGCCGTACTTGAGGACCACGGGAAAGTCGAGTTCGCCCTCGGCCGTCTTCACCAGGGGGATGCGGACTTGCTGGGGAGCGTCGGGAACGAGCGTCGGTTTGACCGGGGAATCGGCGACGAAGGCGGTGAAGAGGTGGGCGTTCTCGGGCAGCTCCACGTCGAGGAACTGGTCGGTGGCGTTGTCCACCTTGAGCGTCAGCTCGCCGCGGTAGGCGCCGTGGGCGTCGACCACCAGCGCCGTGGCGGCGAGGCCGATCCGGGCGCCGGCCGTCCGCACCGTCTCACGGCCCTCCGTGCGGTAGAGGAGCTGGGGCCGGGCCGCGCCGGGCGCGGCCACGAAGGCCTGGGTAATCCCTTCGCCGAGCACCGCTTGCAGCCACTGCCAGTCGCGCTGCTGGCGGCTGAGCGGCTCGAGGCCCGGGTGGTCGACGACCACCAGCTCATCGCGGCCGGCGCCCTGCAGCGTGACCAGCCGCCGCTCGACGCGGCCCGTCTCCACTACGGGGAGGGGCGCCGCCTGGAGACCCGAGGCGAGGAGGCGGTCGCGCTCGACGAGCACGCGCAACTGGTCCATCACCGCATCCTGGAGGTGGAGCCGCACGCGGAGCATGGCCTCGTCCCCTTCGCCGACCGCTTCCATCTCGCGGCGGCGGAGCATGGGAGCGTGGATGCGCGCCTCGCCCATCCAGGGCGGCAGCAGAAAGACGACTTCGCGAACGCCGGCACTGAGGATCGTGTATTCGAGGAGGATCGTCTCCTCGATCGCCCGGTCCGTCACCCGCACGTTGCTGATCGCCGTGCAGCGCACGTCCGGCTCGCGCCGGGAGAAGCGGAGCGTTCCTCCGTAGTCGCCCGTGCGGTGGCGGATGGCCAGCCGCGTCAGCGCTTGCTGCTGGGGCGTTACCCAGGCAGAGACCTGACCGGCGGGGACCGACTCGCAGTCTTCCAGGTCCGCCGCCTCGACGTTCAAGGCGGGGTCGACCTGGACAGCGATGTGCCCCTGCTGCCGGTCGACTTCGAGAACCGTCAGTTGCGGCAGGGCGGTGCCCGCGGCGAGGTCCGGGGCGCCCAAGCGGCCGGCGATGACCAGGGCGATCGGGCCCTGCTGCCCCTCGGGCAGGAAGATCAGCAGCCGCTGCCGGCGATCGGCCGCGCCGTCCGCGGAAACGTTCTCCTCGGCCTCTTCCTGCACGGGCGCCCCGCCGGCACCCGCCGCCCCGTCGTCGACCAGCGTCCAGCGGTACGCTCCCGGGGCAGCGACGTGATCCAGCTCCAGTCCCGCCGGCAGGAGCAGGGCAATCTGGTAGACGGGGCGGTCTTCAACGGAAAGGAGCACCCGGCTCTCGAACGCCCGGTGGCGTTCGGAGATCCTCAGGAGCGTCTGCACCTGGGCCGTCCGCCGCCCGGCAACCCCTTCGGCCGCCAGCCGCAGCGTAAAGGGGACCGCCGCGAAGCGGAAGGCCTGGAAGGGCCGGATGCCCAGGGGACTCTCTTCGTCGTGACCGGCAAAGGGGGGAATGTCGTCCAGGTCGGTGCGGCTGGCCCCGGTCATCTCGACGCTCCGCAGATCGAGCAGCGGGCTGCGGCGGACGATCAGTTCTCCGTGGTGCAGCGCCGCACCGGCCACGGTAACGCAGGGTGTCTCGACCGGTGTCGCCTCATCCTGGCCAATGGGGCCCTCGCGCCAAAGGCGGAGGACGAGTTGCTCGTCGTCGCGTGCCGGCTTGAGCAGGGAGACCTCGACGCGGCGGCGACCATTCTCATCCCGCACCTCCCAACCGCGAACGTTCCGTCCCTCGACCGCTTCCAGGAGGTAGTCGGCGGGGACACCCATGGTGAAGTGTTCCCGCTGGCTGCGGGGGAACTGGAGCAGGAGCTGCCATGCCAATCGCAGGCCGTCTTCCTGAACGTCAAGGACGGCGGTGGAGTGGGCGGTGAGGCTGCGGTCGACGAGTCCCTCGGAGATCCGCGGGCGCCAACGGAGACGGAGCGCGCCCCCGGCGCCCAAGGCGGTGGAGAGGCGCTCTTCGGCCACCGCCGTCTCGAGGCTGCCGCGATCGGGCGGGCCGCTCAAGCGGACCTCGGTCCCGGCTTCGGGGACCACGACCGAAAGGGCCGACGCCGGCGCGGAGGGAAGGGCTCCCTCGGCCACGTGCCATCCGCCCTCACGCGAGAGTGGCAATCGCACCACCAAATCCAACTGGTGTCGGCCACGGCCCTCGACCACAAGGACCATGGCGCCGTTGTCGTCGCTGCCCTCGGCCGGAGCCAACCGGGCCGGGCGACCATCGAGCCGCGCCTCGGAGACGACGGCCCCGCGGACTGCCAGGGGAACGACCACCCGGCCCTCCTCGTAAAGCTCCACGTCCAGCCGGCCGCCGATCCACAGGTGATCGCCCCCCTCCAACCGCGTCCGGTATTCCGCGCCGGCAAGGGCGAAGGGGACGGGCGGCTCCGCCGTGTCGATGGGGTCATCGGGATAGGCGCGGTTCCAGAGCTCGACGTAGCGGTCGTAGGGGATCAACCGCTGATCGGCGGCGGCAAGACCGTCTTCTGCGTCCGGGTCGTAGGGAATGACGATCGCGTCCTCCGGCACGGCGACCGGCGGCACGGGTTCGACCGTTTCGATTACGTAGGGGGCCGGGGGAGCGTCTGTCTGGCCCTGCACAGAGCTGCCGGTGAAGGCGGCGAGCGTCGCGGCGAGTCCTGCCGCTGCGGTGCGCGCCGCGACGGCCCCGGGGTGTCGAGCCCGGGCGACCAGCCGGCCGATTTCCGCGATTGCAAGCCGGACACACCCGACCAAGACAAAGTAGCCCCCCAGGGCCGCTGCGGCGTACACCGCGGCATCGCACACCCCCGTGAAGGCCTCCAGCCGCGGCACCACGGCCAGCAGGGTTGCCAGGGCAACCACCGCCAGCAGGAAACGGACCTTGGCTCCGGCCGGCTGGAAGGTCATTGCCAGACCGGCCAGGACGACCGCCAGCGCCACCCCCCAGGCCAAGAGACCCAACCGCGTCTGCTGCGCTAAGGTGATCTCCAACCGTGGCTCGACGCCCAAGCTGGTGAAGGAAAGCGCCTTGGCCGCCGGCCACTGCGTCTCGTCCAGGGCGATCAGCAGGCTGCTCAGGCCCGAGAGGTCGCGGACAACGGACGGCCGTGCGGGAGGTGGCGGCGCTTCCGCCTGCTGGATGGCGGGCCGTTCCGGGGGCGGTGGGGCCGGTTCCGGTTCGGATTCGGGAGCCCGCGGTTCGGCGGCGGGCGTAGAAGGAGCTGCGAGAGGGGGGGCGACAGCCTCGCCAGGGGCATACGCATCGAAATCCGCCGCGGGGGCTTCAACTGCCACGCCGGGGACGTCTCGGCTCGGCCGTGCCACGACAGCCGGCGCGCGCATTGCGGCACGATCGGCGCTCATCTTGCTTTCGAGCAGCAGGGGGCCCGGGATTCCGCCGGATGCGCGGTAGAGACCGCGGGCGAGCCGCACCAAAGCCGGTTCGGAGCGGTGTCGCTCCGCGAGGCTGACGGTGCCGTCGCTACGGACGACCTCGTACTGTTCCGGCAGCAAGAGATCCCACTTCAGGTCCACCAGCGGTACCTCGACGGCCGCCACGTCCCCTGCTCCGCGCAGCCGCAACTGCGGAGCGGGCAAGCTGACCGCTCCGAGCAGGCGGACCGTGGCCACCGGTGTCTCGTAGACCACCCTCAGCGCGCGGCGCTCCGCGGCATCGGTCGCCGGCAGACTCACCAGCAGGCTGTCGCCGTCGCGCTGGGGCTTGATCGGCCGCCCGTCCAGATCGGCCGACCAGAGTTGCGAACCCGACGGCAGCTCGATCTCCAGGAACGGGGCCTTGGTCCTCAGCTCGAAGCGGGCGGCCGATTGCCCCCGCCCTTCGGCCGCCAGCAGCGTCGTCAAGTGGGCACGCTCGACGACTGCCGGGTAGAGGCCGTACTGCGGATGGCGGACGACCCGGGCCCTCACCTCCACCGGATCGCCAACGAACTGGTACGCGCCCAGAAGACGGGGCCCCGGTTCGTAATCGGCCTCGACGAGCTCGCCCACGTCGATGCTGCGGGCAGCCGTCTCCACCTGGACCTCGACTTCGGCGCTCCCCTCGACGGCTACCAGGCCGCTCTGGTAGGCCACATCCAGGGCGGTGAGCAGCGGCAGGGCATCGGCGGCGGACTCGGCGGTGCGGGCCTGCTGGAAATCGACCGCCAGCCGCACGGCGCCGCGGCGGGGTTCTTCGAGGAGTACGTCCCAACGCCGCAGCCCGCCCTCCTCGGTGGCCGTGTATTCCTTGAGACGGAGGCCGTCGAGGCCGCGGATGGCAAGCGACGCTGGGGTCGTCGCCGGCAGGGCCAACGAGAGCTCCCGCGCCCGCGCGTCCTCGATGTTATAGGTGATCTCGTAGTGCGCCGCGAGGACCTCGCTCTCTACCGCGAAGAAGGCCACGCTCCGCGCCGTCAGCCGCGGCGGAGTCCGCGCCACGATGAACTCGGCGCGGTATGGCGGCGCCTCGTAACCGAAGGCGAGGTCGGTGCGAACCTCCTCGAGGCCGAATTCGCCCTTCTCGTTTTCATCGAGCGGCACCAGCCCCTCGACGCGCGTGGGGCGAACCGCCAGGTCGTCGCGGGCCGCCACGGCGAGCGCGCCGCGATCCTGATCGGCACCCCGCACGGCTAATGCAGGAAACGCGAGTTCCTTCACGTCCCACGGGTCGAGCCAACCCGCGGGCGTGTGCCGGGCCTCGACGAACAGGGGATACTGTTGGCCGGGCTCGATCCCCGCGAGCAGGCCGACCCGGAGTCGTTCCCCCCCATCAGGCGAGGGGTAACGCTCGACAGGGAGCGGCTGCCGACCCTCTCCCGCCACCGACTCGACGTGCCACCCGTCAGGCACTGCCAGCTCCACGGCGAAACACTTCTCCTCGCGCGGCAGCAGGGAAAAACCGCCGCGGAGCTGCATCCCCGAATCATCGAGCACTGCCAAGAGGTTCGTGGTCACCGCCAACTCCGCGGGCCGCCGGGCGAAGCGGGCCTCGAGTCCGTAGTCGGCCTGCGGGGCGAAATACGCCGCCAGGGGCACCAGCGGCGGTGCCCCCGGCTCGGTGCGGAAGACGGTCTCGGGCAGCACCCGGCGGAGCACGCCGGCGTCGATAGGGATCAGCCCTGCCCCCTCGAGTCCTTCGAGGCTCAACCGCTCCTCGGCGAGCAGTCCCAAAACCGCCACCTCGCCGAGTACGTCCAGCGGCCGCAGCTGCGGCAGCCGCCAACCGCCCGGCTCCGGCGCCGGGCCCAATGCGGCCAGGTTGAGGACCACCGGCTCGGTCGTCGCTTCCCGGAGACGGACCGAAAGGACGGAGCCTTCAGGTCCCTCCTCGACGGACCACTGCGACATCTCCGCAGCCTCGACCTCGGTCACCTCGAAACCCTCGGGCAGGGTAAAGCGGAAGTGGTCCACCGCCTGGTGGAGGACGTCGCAGGCGAAGCGCGCGTGGAGCCGCTGGTACGCGGCGGTGACCTCGGCCACGACTACTCCCCGCGAGATCACCGCCCGCTGGCGGCCATGCAGGCGGCTGTTGAGCGTCAGGACCAGGGTGGTGTCGCCCTCAGGTACGATCAGCTCGAAGCGGGTTTCGGCGCCGCCGTCGACCACGGCGCGGTCGACCACGGTAGCCCCGCTGCGGACCTCGACGTCGCCCGGGGCGCGGAGCCGAAAGCGCCCCGCCGGAACGCGCGGCAGGCGGAAGGCGAGCGTTTGCCGGGCGGCGGTGGTCTCCACAGGGACTGTCATTTCCAACGTCAGGCGGTGACGGCCGATCCCTTCGACAAAGAGCACCAACGTCCCGTCTTCGCTCCGGCCCAGGGCCGCGGCGGATTCGCCCAGCCTCGCCCGCTCGAGCCCCACGTGATCCAGCTCCAAGGGCATGGCGTGCAGACCCGGCCGCAGCACTTCCAGGTGCAGCGTGGCTACGACGACGGCCCGGTCCTCCTCGATCCGGCCGCGGTAGTCGGCAGCGAGGAGAAGGGCTCCCAGAGGAGCGGGGCGATGGGGCAAAGTGACGGCGCGGGCCAACAGGTCCTCGTACTCCTCTCTCGAAAGAAGCACCCGCCGCGGCCCCCCTTCCATGACGACGTGCAGGTCCTCGAAGGGAACGTAAAGCTCGCGGACGACACCCTCCGCCGGCGCCCCCGCAGCCAATCCCGCCGCGCTCATCAACAGGCCCGCCACGAGGAGCACCAGGAGCAGGCCGGCAAACGATGTGCCTCCCCCTTCTCCCTCGGGGAGAGAGCCGGGCTGAGGGTGCCGCGGGGGACGGCGGGCCTCGGCGATTCCGGCCGGACAAGCCAGACAGGGAGAAGAGGAGACAGTGAGACAAGGAGACTTGAACACAGGCAATTCTCGTTGCTCATCGCCGGTTTCTCCTCCCTCTCGGTGAGAGCATTGACCGGCGCGCTGAAGAGGCGCAGCTCGCCGCTGCTCCTCCCACGGGATGGGAAGCCTATGCTCACGCATGGTCCTTCCCTCCTTCCTCCTCGCAGTCCGCCTTGCCCGCCTCGGGTGGTGCCTGCCCGGGCGCCTCCGCAGACGGCGGCGGCTCAATCACCTCGGCCTGGAAAGGCGAAGCGGTCTCGCTCGCTGCTGCCGGTGGTTCGGCGGCGGCGACCGTTCCCTCTCCAGGCGATCCCGTGCCGCCGGCAGCGTGGGCCCACCGCGGCAGCGCCCAGACCAGGGTGTGTACCAGCCAGAGGGCAACGACCACGAAGACGGCGGCCCCGGTAACGCCGCTGAGGACCTGCACGGTCACAGTGGGGGCGAAGACCCCGGCGACGACGAGCACCACCACGGCGATGCCGATCCATGCCGCCCGCGTCGTCCACCGGCTCGGCAGCAGCATCACGCCGGCGAGAACGGCCAGAGCGAAGAGCACTCCGTTGAACCACGCGTCATGGGCGGTGGCCACGCGCAGCGAACCCCCTGGTGCAGGCGGCGGCCGTAGCGTGGAAAAGACGAACTCGCGGCCGTCTGTCGGAAAGGTCTCGGCGGGGTCGGCGGCGGCGTCGACGCCCTCGACCGCCCAGCCGATGAGTTCCCGGCCGTTGCTACGCGCTTGGGGCAGAGGCCGATAGCGGGTGTCGTGCGCCCAGGTGAACTCCTCCGTCCAAGGGCCGAAGCGGCCGAGGAGAATCTGTTCCTCGGGCAGGTAGAGGCAGAGAAAGACTCGCTGGGCAGCCGGCTCCTCGGGAAAGTCGGGCAGGTCGTAACGGTTGCCGCCCGGTGCCGTGTAGCGGAGTTCCAGGATGAAGGGTGCGTCGGCACTGCGGTCGGTAAGGGGGATGAAGTACCGCCCCTCAGCGCCCTGCTCCAAAGGTACGGGGCGGCCGTTGACCCGCAGGGGGTGGGCGTCGAAGCTGGCGCCCTCGGGGAAGCCGACCTCGATTCGCTGCCGCGCGCTCCGCATGCGGTAGATGGCCTGCACGGGCACCTCGCCGGCGCGGGTGGCCACCATGCGAACCACGGCTCGCTCGATGCTCGTCCGCTTCACCTCCTCGAGCTCGTATCGCGTGACGGCTACGGTGAGCTGCCAGCGGTCGTGGAACTCGAAGGCGCGGGCCGCTCCGCCGGCGTCGGCCCGGGGCATGAGGTCGTGTTGGGGGTCGATGGGCCGCAATCCCTGTGGCTGGCCGGTCTCACCTACGTCGATCGTCTCGCTTTTCAGAAGTACGATCTGGCCCCAAGCACGGTCCACGCCCCGGGGGAGGAGCCGCGGCAGGTCGACATCGACGGTGCGGCCCACTTCGAGGTCGCTGAGCTCGTCTTCCCACACCAGCTCCACGCGGCGCGCGCCGAGGATCTCGGCCTCGCCGGCCAGGCTCCAGGCGACGTAGCCCTCGTCGAGGTCCGCGGGAGGCGGGTCCAGCCGCCGTTCGCGAATCTGCCCGGTCACGTTGCGGACCCGCGGCGCCAGGGCGGCGGGCAGGTCGATGCGGAGCTGGCGAACGCCGCTGAAGCGGACGTCGTAGAAGAAGCTCGCCCGGTAGTGGACCACGCCGTCTTCGATGCGGGCCGAGAGCAGTTGTGCCACGGTGACCTGGGGGCGGCGCCGCTCCGCAGCCACCGCAAGCACCGCCGGCTGTTCGGTGAAGGCGTAGGCCAGCACGGGCCGCAGCTCGCCGCGCGCGGGGACCGTTCCTTCCATGCCGGAAAGGGCCTCGCCGAAAGAGACGCTCCGCAGGCCCTCGATCACGCCGGGATGGACGCGGAGGCTCTCCGGTGCCCGCACCAGGATCCGCCCCGCCTCCCGCTCCACCGTGCCCCGGGCCGCGCGCGGCAGACCGACGGCCAACTCCACGCTCTCTCCGGTCGGGGTCAGCAGCGCCGCCTCGCGGAGATCCCGGTGTAGACTCACCGCGAGCCCCACGCGGCCCAGCGCGCGGCGGCTGAGCTGCACGATCAGCCGCGGGTTCTCTTCTCCCTCGACGTGGTACCCGTCCACCGCCGCGGCCGTGGCCCCGGCGGCCTCGCGGCCCGCCACGCGGCGGACCTCGTAGCCCGCGGGAATCTCCAGCTCCATCCGGAACACCCCGGCCCGCTCCACCGTGTACACGGCAAACAGGTCCAGCGTGAGCTGCTCCGGCTCGAGGTTCGCCTCCACCAGCGCGTCGACCGAAAGCCGCGGCTGCACCGCCTCGACCGCCAGGCGCAGGGCGTAGGGAACGCTGGCATAGCGGTAAGCGAATGTCCAGGCCTCGCCGGCCAGCGCCGGCGGCAGCTCGGCGGCGTCGATCTGCATGAGCCCCTCGGCCGCCGCCTCGGCACGTAGCGACTCGGCCACCTGCACCACCACGGTCCCCTGCTGACGGCCCACGCCGAGCGCCCGCACCACCGGCACGGCCTCCTCCCAGGCCGCCCCCTCCTCGACGAACTTCTCCAGTTCCACAACCACCGACTGCGCGCCGCGAGCGGGCGTGAAGAGCTCGATGTCGATCCGCTGCCGCCCCTCCTCCTCTTCGACCGACCACTGGCGGACGTTGGCGTCGAAGACGTTCACCACCCGCTGGTCCGCGGGCACCTCGACCACCAGCCGCCCCAGCTCGGCGCGGCTGATCGCGTAGTCCAACTGGACCCGCGTCCGCACCACGCCCTCGCCCACGCGGACCTGCTGCGCTGCCGTGACGAATGCCAGGGCCTCGAGACCCGTCGCCCCCTCGGCGCGCGGTGTCCACTCGATGCGGACCTGGGGCGCCGCACCCACAAAGGCCAACACGACCGTCTCCTCCGCTGCGGCAACCGCCGGCTCCTCTCCGGCCTCCTCCTCGGCGGACTTCTCGTCACCTGCCGCTTCCTCCGCCTCTTCCCCGGCCGTTCCTTCGGTAGGCTCCTCCTGCCCGGTCCTCTCTTCCTGGGCGGGCTCTGTCTCGGCCGGCTCCCCTGGGGCATCGGCAGGCGATTGGGCGTTATCGGCTGGTTCATTGGGCTCGGTCGACTCGGCAGGCGACTCCGTTTCGGCCGGGGGCGCAGGCTCGGGTTCGACGGGCTCCGGTTCGGTTGGCTCGGGTCCCTCATGCTCGGGAACCGGGGGGGGAACCGGCCCGATCGGCTCCCGCGGAACCTCGGTGGCGGCCAGCATCGGGTGCAGGTCGACCTGGACGCCCGGCTCGGGGATACGAACCCGCCAGCGGCTGACGGCGGCCCGGGGGGCCTCGAAGGCCACGCGATTGCGTCCCGGGGTGCGCTCGATCACCTTGGCGTACTCCAAGGCAAGCTCGATCCGCTCGGGCTCGTTCCCCTGTTTGTGGAGCAGGAGGTCGTATCCGCTCTCGCCGCGGATGATCCTCGCGGGGGCACCGCCCACTTCTGCGCGGATGATGGCGGCATCGGCCAGCCGCAGCGGCACGCGGTGCCAGCCCTCGTGGAGGACCTCGATCCCCAGCCGCGCCTCGACGCGGATGACGTCGGCCGATACGGTGGCCTCGTTGTCGATATCGGTGATCAGGGCCGTCACCGGCGGCCCCGGCTCCGGCGGCGGCGCCGTCTTCTGGCGGGCTGCCTGCCAGAGTTCCTGGAACTGCTCGTAGGGGAGGAAGACCCCCCGCCCCTCGCGTTCGAAGGTCTGGCGGAGCTTCTCGTACGGGATATAGACGCTCTGTTCGCGAATCGCCGCGGCGACCCCCGGTTCGCCCCGTTCGGCCTCCGGCGACTGGGCCACGGCCGGCGGCAACGCGATCGAAAAAAGGAACCCCAAGGCGGCGGCACCCTTCCACAGACGAAAGTCTCGCGGACCCATAGGAAACACTCGCACAGTGGTGGACGAAGATGTGCAGCTCCACTCCGACGCCATCTTAGACGCAGCATACCCCGAAAAAGTTTCCCTGCACCTCCGGAACCTGTAACGGGCGTGTAACGAGCCGCACTCGCAAGCCGGCGAAGGAGAAGTCGGGCAGGCGGCTCTCGGGGCTCCAGAGCTCAGCGGCTTCGCCCCAGAGCAGGGAGGTCTCCGCCGCCGCTGCCCAACCCGCCAAGATCGTCGCGCCCAGAGCCGATGACGCAGCACACCACCGAATGCAGTCGCGCATTGCTGTCACCTCGTTGCATGAAGGGTACGGGAGCTTCCTTGCGCTTCCTACCCATCTTGACCGGTCGCAGCCCCGAGGGCAACGGTTGAGTGTGATGAAAGACCGGCAGCTGGTGAGCGGTTGGCTGGGCATTCCCGTCCGGAAACGTGACGGCCGGTGATCGGCCGGAACCGATCGTTCGGCTGGATTCTCCGAAAATGGACCCGGAGCCGCCAACGCCTTGACGGGGGCCAAATGCTTTTCCGTCACCGGTTCGCTTCCGCGGATTTCTCCGGTGGGCAGCCGGAATCGTTCGTCGGGAGGCGGTGGCACGCCGCGGCAGCCGCGATAGAATGGTGCGGCAGAGGGAGGCGGCCCGCCGGGCCGGAACCCGCGGAGAGGGGCCGTTGTCTTGTGCTATATCCGGTTCGTGCGGTCCGTTCGAGCGAGGACCGGCGAGCCAGACCGTTCAATAGGGACCGTCCATGCAACCGTTCACCTACTGCAATCCCACCAAGATCATCTTCGGCGAGGGGACCGTACCCCAACTCGGGACGGAGGTCAGCGCCTTCGGCAAGCGAGCGCTGCTGGTCTACGGCCAATCGAGCATCAAGCGGAGCGGGCTGTCCGAGACCGTTCTCAGCTCGCTCCAGGAGGCGGACCTTGCGGTCCTGGAGTGGCCCGGCGTGAAGCCCAACCCCCTCCTGGGCCATGCCCGCGGCGGCGTCGAGCTGGCCAAGCGGGAGAAGATCGACGTCGTGGTGGCCGTGGGCGGGGGGAGCGTTATCGACGAGGCCAAGGCGATCGCCGCCGGCGCGGTGACCGACAGAGACATCTGGGACTTCTACGCCAGAGCCGTACCGGTCGAGGCCGCCTTGCCGATCCTCACTGTACTTACGCTGCCCGCCGCTGGGTCGGAAATGAACGGCGGCACGGTGCTCACCAACGAGGCTACGCAGGAAAAGTTCGGCTTCATGGCGCCCCCGCTGCACCCGCGCGCCTCGATCCTGGATCCCACGCTGACCTACACCGTCCCGCCGAGCTACACGGCCTATTCGGCCGTGGACTCGATGACCCACCTCCTGGAGGGGTACTTCACCCACGGCGACTTTTGGGCCCCCATCCAGGAGCGTTACGTCGAAGGGCTGTTGAAGACGATCATGGAGTGTACGGAGCGGATTCTCGCCAAGCCCGACGACTACCCCGCCCGCTCCACGATGATGTGGGCGGCCACGCTCGCCTGGAACGGCCTGGCCAATGCGGGACTGGGGGCCATCGAGCTCCCCAATCACATGCTCGAGCACCCCCTGAGCGGCATCTACGACCTGCCCCACGGCGCCGGACTCTCCGTGGTGCTGCCCGCCTGGCTGACCTTTGCCGCACGGAAGGAGCCCGCGCGGGTCGCGCAAATGGCCCGCAATGTCTTCGGCGTTGCCGCAAGCGACGAGGCCTTCACAGCCGAGCAGGGCATTGCGGCGCTTCGCGGCTGGTTCGACAAGGTCGGCAGCCCCACGTCCTTCGCCAAAGCGGAGCTGCCGGTGGAGGAGATCGACAAGATCGCCGACCACGCGGTGCGGCTTGCCGCAACCTGGGGAATCACCCGCTACACGCGGGAGGACATCGTAGCGATCTACCGCCTGGCCGCGCAGGACCAACCGGCCCCCGCCACTAGCAGCCTCTGACACCGTCCCATGGGCCTCCGGCGCTTCCAGTCCAGAATCCAAAACCCAAAATCGGTTGTTCGCCCCGGACGGAATTCCTGTGAATCCGGCTACCTGCGTGGGGCCGCAGGGGCAAGCGCATGTACCTTTTCGACAATCCCCTTCTTCAACGCGAGCTGTTGGTCAACCTCCGCACGGCGAAGGCCTTCGTGCTCCTCTTGGCCTACATCGCCACCCTGGGGGCCGTGGTGTGGCTCGCCTGGCCCAGCGAGCAGCAGCTCGACCTCACGCAGCGACCCGAGGAGGCCCGGCGGCTGGTAAACATGCTCTTCCTGGGGCAGTACGTGCTCCTCGCCCTCCTCGCGCCGAGCTTCGCGGCGGGCGGGATCTGCGGTGAAAAGGAGCGGCTGACCTACGAGATGCTCCTGGCCACGCCGCTGCGGCCGGCGGCCATCGTGCTGGGCAAGCTGGTGGCCTCGCTGGGATACCTGGGGCTGCTCATGATCGCCTCGCTCCCCATCGTGATGCTCTGCCTTCCGCTGGGGGGACTTTCGATCTACGAGGTGCTGGCAACGTACACGGCAATCATCTCCTCGACGGCGGCCTTCGGCATGATCAGCCTGGCGGCCGGGAGCCACTTCGGCCGCACCGCGTCGGCCCTGGTGGTCTCCTACGTGGTGATCTTGCCTCTGATCCTCGCCGGCGTGCTCTTCTACCTGGTCTTCGAGATGGCCGCAGAATTCCGCCTCGTGGTCTTGGGGGTGGTAGTGCCTGTGGGAAGCCTGATCTTCTGCACGCTGCTGCTGGCGCGGATCAGCCAGCGGCTCATGTATACGCCCGACCTGGGGAGCCAGTCCAGCGACGTGCTCGACGTCGATCAGGAGCAGGGGCGGGCCGTGGGACTGGTGATCCGCAGCGACCAGTTCCCCGACTACCTCTTCGCGCCGCCGAAACGCGACGACCTCCTCCCCGACGGAGCCAATCCGGTCTACGACAAGGAGATGCGGAGCGAGCTCTTCGGCCAGGGGACGCTCATGATGCGGGTGGTGATCCAGATCAGCATGATTCTGGCCATGCCCCTCTTGGCGATCTGCCTCTTCGTCTATCCCGCCTACGCAGCGTGGTACGTGGCCTACGTCCTCCTCTTCAACCTCCTCGTCGGGCCGGTCTTCTCGGCGGGGGGAGTGGCCAGCGAGCGGGAGCGGCAGACCCTCGAGCTGCTCCTGACGACGACGCTCTCCTCCTGGCAGATCCTCTGGGCCAAGCTGATTGCCGGGCTGCGGGTCTCCGGCGTGCTCACGGGGTTCCTGGTCTTCGCCCTCCTACTGGCGCTGCTCTTGCCCCCTTGGGCCTTTATCGGCAACCTGACGACCATGGGGCTCTACCTGGCGGTTGTTGCCATGACCGCCCTGACCACCACGATGGTGGCCCTCTTCGCTTCGGTCGTCTTCCGCCGCACGGCGACCAGCATCCTGGCCAGCTACGCGGTGCTGCTGCTGCTGTTCATCTTGCCGCTGGCGGGGCACTGGATCGTGGCGCTCCTCTTCCCGGACAGCCCGCTGGCATCGCAGGTGCAGACGGCATCTCTGACCAGCCCCTTCTCCGTGGCGCTGGCCCTCCCCATCGCCGACCGGACCGGGGCGGAGAACTGGCCCTTGATCGCTGGCGGCTTCCTGGCCTTCTATACGGCACTCAACGGCCTGCTCCTCGGCCGCCTCCTCTGGGTCTTCGAGGTCCGCTGGCGGGCCGCGGGCTGAAAGGCGGCTCCGCGACGCGCGACGATCAGCATCCGGAAGCACTCCGGGAGGGCAATCTGGCATCCAAGATGCGGACACATCGAGGGCCCTCACCACTGCGTCCCCCCGATTTGACCCCGAGTCCAGAGCTGCCCAAGACGGTATCGAGCCAGCCAGACCTCCAACTCCTTCGGGTCCAGGCGACGCGCTTCCGTCTTGCCGTCGTGCTAATCCACGACGACCACCGATTCCGGCCGCTCCGTCAGGGCGTCTACGAGGATGTCCGAATGGGTCGTGACCACGAGCTGCGTCCGTTCCGCGGCCGCCACGAGCAGATCGGCGATTTTGGGGAGCATGTCCGGGTGCAGTCTCAACGCGCGAATCGGCATGGCACCGGCTCCGGTGCGGGAGTGGCTCAGCGCGCCCGTTCGGCGGCCATCTTCAAGGCCACCAGGTAGGGGACGGGCTCGCTTCCCAGGGCGTTGAGCACGGTGCCGCCTGCGGTGAAGCAGTAGGTCACCCAGTCCTCCTGGCCGTATTTCTCCAGGGCCTTGCCCCCCTCGCCGCCGCCCACGTAGACCTTGATGCCCGCCTCCTTCATCCGCTTCAGTTCGGGGATGAACTTCCGCGTTCCCGTCTCGAAGCGGGGGTCTTCGAACATGCCGAAGACGCCGTTGTAGAAGACGGTCGCCGACTTCCCCTGGTGCTCCGCGATGAAGCGGGCGATCTTCTCGGCGAAGACCTCGCTCGACTTCGGGCCTACGTCGAACTGCTGGCGGCCCGGACCGACCGTCTCCGAGACGCTGCCGTCCTCGAGCACGAAATCGACGGGGAGGACAAAATCGATCCCCTTGCTCCGCCCTTCGGTGAGCATCCGCTTCGCCTGCTCGATGCGGTCGCGGGGGATGAAATAGGGCTTGTCGCTGTGGCCGGGGTCCTCGGAGACGCCGAGGTCGAACTGCCGCCCCTGTAGCTCCTCGTCGGCCTTCTTCAGGGCCATGGCCAGCGAGCCGGCACAGACCACGTGGCGGATCTTGCCACGGGCGATCATGGCCTCCATGTCGTCGAGCTTGTCGGCCTTCAGACCCGAGAAGATGACCATTTCGGCATCCAGGCAGTCGCGCAGCGGCCCGTCGAACTGCTCGGCGACGTAACGTCCCAGGGCCACCTGCTCCATGGCCGCGGGCACGACGGTGCTCGAGGCGTCGAGGCTGCCGGCCGAAAAGGCCTCGTTGACGTAGACCGTGGCCACCTTCGCGGCCATTTCGCCGGCCAGCCGGGCCAGGTCGCCGGCAAGCGTGTCGAGCTCTTCCGGCTTCGCCTTCCAGAGGACCCGCTCGATGGGATAACGGCGGGTATTCTCCAGGACGACGACGCTGCCCGGCGCGGCCGTCTCGATGGTCTGGGCGGCGTCGTCGGTAACGGTGATCGAATCCCCGTCCAGCCACTCGCCGACGAAGGTCACCTCGCAATCGAGGATCTCGCCGATCCGCTTGGCGACCTTATCGAGCGACTTCTCCGGATCGCGGCCGATGTGGCCGAAGATCACCTGCACCCACCCCCGCTCCCGGCCGAAGCGGAGCGTCTCGGCCATCGAACGCAAGCGGATATCCCCTTCGCCAACCTTCGCGCCCGGCTTGGCATCGACGTCGCCACGGACGAGAACCCGCGTCCCCTGCGGCAGATCGGCCAGGGCATCGAGGCGGGGGATCGCCTCGAGATACTTCTCGAGTGGGGGGCGGGGAGCCGTCTCGTCGGCCCCCAACAACACACGGCACCAGGCCACCATCGATTCGGCAGTCACGTTCATGCGATCCTCCCTCGATCGGTATCGACCCTGTCGTTGGATACGCTGCTACCCCGCAGCATGGCACTGAAACCAGCCGTTTGGGGTGAAGCACGGCCCTCGGCCAGCCATGGTCAGCCCGCCGAGTGAGCGCGCCAGCATAGCAATTGCTCCGGACCCCTACCAGGGCCCCCGCAGCCAGACGCCCGCACTAGAGCCTTGCACAAACACGATGCTGTCGGTTAGGCTTGGGGCATGAATACTACAACGACCTCCAGCCTGGTCCTCCTCGCCCTCGTGCCATTACTGTTCGCTACCACCGGACTGGGAGCTTCGCCCCCCGGGCACCGCCCGCTGGTCGTCGCCCACCGGGGCGCCTCGGCCGTGGCTCCGGAGAACTCTATGGCTGCCTTCCGTGCAGCCTTGGACGCGGGCGCCGAAGTGGTTGAGTTCGACCTTTACCTCTCCGCCGACGGCCACGTGGTGCTCTTCCACGACCGGGACCTGAAGCGGATCGCGGGCATCGACAAGACACCGGGCGAGCTGACCCTCGACGAGCTGCGGCAGCTCGACGTGGGTTCCTGGATGGACTCCCGCTTTGCGGGCGAGCGCATCCCCACACTCGACGAAGCGCTCGAACTGATCCGCGGCAAGGCCAGGGTCCACATGGATTTGAAGGTCGACGGGTTGGGCAAGCCCATCGCCGAGGCGCTGGAGCGGACCGGTTTCCCCATCGAGGATGCGCTGCTCGGTCCGTGGACCGAGGCACACTTGGGCGACATCCGCCGCCACCTTCCTCACGCACCCGTCGTCTTCATCGGATCGGTGCCCGAGGAGTACAGCGCAGCGTGGATGGACCGCCAGGTGGAACTGGGGGCTGGGGGGTTCTCCATGAACTGGTCTACGCTTTCGGCCCGCTTCCTGGGCCATGCCCGGCAACGCGGCCTGCCGGTCTTCGCCTGGACGATCAACGATCCCCAGGAGATCGAAGCGGCCATCCTCGCCGGCGTCGACGGCGTTGTCACCGACGACCCCGCCCTGGCGCGTCGCCTCATCGAGGAAGTGACGGCGAGGGAATAGGGAGCTGCTCAATACTGCTGCAGCAACTCGAGCATTTCGCGGTCGAGCTGGAGACCGTGGAAGTCTTCGTAGTCCACGTCGTCACGGCCGCTCTCGAGGATGCCGAAGGAGCCGCGGAAGTTCCACAGGGCCCA
>SKOZ01000095.1 GCA_007119795.1 Planctomycetales bacterium
CGGAGAAACCTTGGAGATGATCTTCACCGGCTTGCCGGTGGTGAGCAGGCCGTACATGCCCGCGGCGCTGATGCCGATGCCCTGCTGCCCCCGGCTCATCCGCAGGCGGTGGAACTTCGAGCCGTAGAGGAGCTTGCCGAAGATCATGGGGATCTGCCTCTTGAGGATCCCCGGCCCGTTGTCCTGGATGCCGACCTTGAAGCGGCTGGGGGCGGTCCCCTCGATGTGGATCCAGACCTCGGGCAGGATGCCCGCCTCCTCGCAGGCGTCGAGGGCGTTGTCGACGGCCTCCTTGACGGTCGTCAGCAGCGCCTTGCGGGGGTTGTCGAAGCCGAGGAGGTGGCGGTTCTTGGCGAAGAACTCGCTGACGGAGATGTCGCGCTGACTGGCGGCCATCGACTGCGCGGTGGCCCGGCTGCGGCGGGGGGCCCCGTTCCTCGCCGCTTTACCTCCTCCGGGGTGTGGAGACGCCTGATCTCCAGGGGTGCTTCGGGCTGCCGCAGACTGAGGATGGTTGGCGGATCCGGAAGAGGAGGAGTTGCTCATCGCTCGATTCTGGCGCGTCGATCCGTTGCAGGCGTCGTGTGTGACCGGCCCGGGGGGCACAGCCGTCCCTGTCCGTGGTCGCGTGATTACTCCAGCTCCCGCTCGGAGGCCCTGCTCCGCGGAGCCCGCCTCGCCGCGGCGGATCGCGGATCATGCTGTCGCAATGCCCGGCAGGACGGAGACTTCGGTCCGCCGGCGGAGGACCTTCGGCAAGGGCGGCAAACGCTCGATTATATTCGACATGCGGCCGCCCTCCCAGACGGGTTCGCGCGAAACTCACCTTTTGGCCCTCCTGTCGATTCGATTGACATGGCCGAACCGTGGATTACAATGGCGACCAGAGCACCTCATCTGAGGTGGGTTGCCAAACAGGGAAGAGGTGGGGGACGTGAGCGACTCAGATCGCTCCGTCCGTTCGCGTACGGAACTCCCTGTGGACTGGTGCCGAATGAATGCTCACCGCCCGCGGGCGCCCGCCCCGGCATTTGGGCGGGGTACGGCGAGGGGTGTACGCGGTACGGGCTTTCCGCCGCACGCCACGGCTGGCGGTGCAGGCCTTCGTGGTCCGCGGCACAGGCCCCTGTGCCGTGCTTTGCCCGAGTCGATTCTCGAATTCCCAAGCCAGTCGCGCCGCCGAAACCACCTGCCACGCTATGTCGCGCTCCTCGGCGGCACCGCACACGGCGTGTGCGGCGTACTCTGGGGGCACAGGCCCCTTCGTACGCGGCACAGGCCTCTGTGCCGTGCGCGGCGGCGAGGGTTTCCCTGGCGAGTCCGACTCTTCCCATCGCGGCACGTCTACTCGAACGCTGCACCGCAGGCGGCGCGGGTGGCGTACTTTGCGTCCTCTTCGGCCTCGCGCTTCGGGGTTCTTCTGAACCAGCGGGCGCGGTCCCCGCCGCGGCGCGGCTGCCATGGCGGATTTCTTTTTCGCTTTTCCCGCTTGCTCTCGTATCGCACTGGACTTCGTCCGCTTCGCCTCGTATTCGCGGCGCGGCACTCGCGGCATCGGCGCGGGGCGTCGCGTGGTTTCGACTGCCAGGCGGCGCGTCTTGTCTTCCCTACACGTCCTTCAGGAGGTGGGTCATGTCGAACCGATTCCGTTCCCGCGGGAGAAAGCCGTGGGGCTTCACTCTCGTCGAGCTGCTGGTGGTGATCGCCATCATCGGCATCCTGGTGGCGATGTTGCTGCCAGCCGTGCAAGCCGCGCGGGAGGCGGCACGGCGATCGCAGTGTGGCAACAACATCCGGCAGGTTCTCCTCGCGCTGCACAATTACGAGGACAGTCACAACCGGTTCCCGCCCGGGGGACTTTACGGTTACGGCCCCGACCCTCGCGGGCCCTTCGAGATACCTTACCACCACACGTTCAACGTGATGATTTTGCCCTATCTCGAGCAACAGCCACTCTACGACAGCACCGACATTAACTTGCCCGTTTGGGGGCAGCCCATAGTGGCGACCACGCTGCCGACATTGCGCTGTCCTTCCGATGCCGGATTCTGGGATTCGTCCGAAACCCACGACATCGCCGTAACCAACTATCCCGGAAGTGAGGGTTTCCACTGGTGGCCCACGGCCCGTGTCGGCCCGTGGGACCCGTGGGACGGGTTTGGCTTTCAGGCCCAAGGCGACATGAGCGGCGTGTTCGCCATCCACCGGAGTTGCCGGATCGCCCAGATCACCGACGGGACATCGAATACCATCATGGTCGCTGAATCCGACTCGGTCGGCTTCTACGGGGGCCCGTTCCTGACCAGCGGGACGGGCGCACGGCGTCCGCATGACTGGGGCGTCTTCCGTAGCGCGTTTGTGGGCACCGGCCATGGTGGTTGGGCAGGGAATGAGAATGGGCCCAACACCGTCTATCCCGACGGTTCGCAGCAGGACCCATGGACCTTCTTCCGTGATGGCAACCACGTTCCCGGTGCGCCGGCCTCGAATCCGCCCACGTACATTGCCGCGTGGGGCCCCAACGCCGAGCACCACAGTACGTCGAGCTATCATCCCGGCGGCATCCAGGCGGGCTTTGCCGACGGCAGCGTGGCGTTCATCCATGAGACTATCGATTTCGGCACGTGGTTGAAGATCAATTCGATCGCCAGCAACAATCCCGCGCGCGAGTTCCGTTAATAGCCGCCGGAATGGTGCGAAGACATATGGTTCCATACCCATTTCTGTTCTACCCGCCATGCGAAAAGCTCCAGTTTCGCGCGGTTTCTGAGGGCAGATTGAGTTTCGCCGCCATTCCGAGCATCAAGTTTCAGCCCCAAGCAACAGCTTTGGGAAAGGGTTCTTACCAGAAGAGACGAGGTTTTCCATGCGAACGCTGTTGATTCTGCTATCTTTCTTGATCCCGCTGACCTTTTTCACTGGGTGTGGCGAAAGGAGACCGGACCCCCGGGCCAATCCCGATTTTGATGAATCGGCCCTGGACCCGGCCGCTTCGGGTCGCGCGCTCTCGGGGCTGGAGGAAGACCCCGCCCAGCGTTGATGATCGATGATCCGGCCTCGCCTATTGTGTAGCGCGGTCACCGTTAACGGGCGTGCGGGTCGTGAAACGACCGATGTCGCCTGACCGTGCCCTTTCGGCGCACGGTCAGGCGACCCCAATAAAGGTTTGTCGGCGCTCCCCTCGGCCGGCGGCTCCTGCAAGTGTCTCGCCGCCCTGTGGCCCGGGTATTCGTCGCGCCACGCGCGCAGCCCCCGCCACCTGCCGGATGCGTGATGCGGAGCGGGGGGCCATCGGGAACGGTCCTCGCCTCCGTCTTCCCACGCCGGCACGGGCACGAGTTGGGCTGCAACTTCACCGTGCAGGAGCACGTCGACTCCGCTCGATCGCGACTGCGCGTCTCCTCCCGAGCGACGCTCAGTCGATGGGAAACTCGGTCTCCACGCCGTGGCGGGTGTAGAGCGGCAGGTGGCGGTAGTAGACCTCGAGGATCATGGTGGCCATCGACGTGAAGTAGAGTCGGCCCCCGGGACCGAGCCCATGATCGGCGCTGCCCTCGGAAGAGGGGAAGAACCAGCTCCCCGCCTCGTGGCCTTCGGTGGCCTGGGTTTCGACCAGGTAATCGCGCATCTCCAGGTTCCACCGGTTCCAAAGCTCTCCGTCCCAGTGCGCCATGGCCTGGGTGGCGTAGTAGTTGTAGTAGAAATTGTGTTCGGAGGGCCCCCACTCGCTGAGCCGGCGTACGCCGTATTCCAGGGTGGGATGGTCGCGATCCCAACCGAGGTACATGCGGGAAAGGACCCCGATGGCCGTGGTGGCCTGACTGCCGCCCGAGGCCGAGGTATAGCCGTAGCGGGTTCCGTCGTCGTACTGCACCGAGTCGAGGAAGCGGGAAGCGTTTTGCACGGTGACGGGGGGGACTTGGAGGTAGCCGAGATGGCCGCTCTTGAGCGCCATGACCTGCCAGCCGACGACGGACGTGTCGCCCGGCTGGCGAGGATCATACCGCCAACCGCCGCCCACGGGATCCTGAGCGTGGACGATGAAGTTGATCGCCTCCTGGGCCGGGCCGCGGAGGCCGCGGTCCTGGGTCATGCCGTAGGCCTCCGTGAGCGCGATGGCGGCGATGCCGTGGGAGTACATGTTGCCCCGGTCTCCTTCGTGGAGGCTGCCGCCCATGGAGCCGACGCGCATCTGGCGGACGAGGAAGTGCAGGCCGTTCTGCACCGTCCGCCGATACTGGCCCCGGCGGTGCGTCTGGCCGGCGCCGAGGAAGGGGAGCAGCGCAAGTCCCGTGGCCGCGTTTCGCGCATCCGCGGAGTTGCCCGGGTGGCGGCACCGTCCGTCGCACTGCGGCGCATGGTGGTGGGCGAAGGACCAGCCGCCGTCGGGCATCTGGTGCTCGGCCAACCAGCGGAGGGCCGCCGCCACCGCCCGCTCGCTGGCCACACTGCCGCCGCGGGCGAGCACGAGCTGCCGCCGCGCCTCTTCTCCCCGCCCGGTAAAGGCCTGCCCGGTGAACCCCCCGATGTCGGTCAGCAGCTCGCTCCGGGGGGCTGGAATGACCCCCATATCGGTGAGTTCGATCTTGGCGACCGCCGAGGCCACGTCGTCCACCGAGGCCACCTCGAGCGACTCCGGCGCCAGCGACGTCTCCACTTCGAAGAGCTCGGTAGGCGCCACCTCGAGGTTGAGGTCTTCGAGGGGCTCGTAGAGCTGGTCCAACTCCTCCCGCTGGCTGTCGTACGGGGCGATCACCAGCTCACGCATCCCCGCCGCCCGCTGCTCGGGCAGGTACCAGAGGGCCAGCAGCAGGAGGACGACCATGTGAACGACCATGCTCGCCAGCCAGCTCGGCGTCTGCCGCAGGACCTCGTGCAACCAGGCCGCCGATCCGAAGTACGCGGGAAACGACTCCGTCGCGGCAGCCGCGGCGGGGGGCATCCCCCCTTGGTCGCCACCCGCGGACGCGCCCGGCTGACCGGCCGCTGGGGTCCGAGCTGGCCCGGGTTCGGCAACGGGCTGAAGGGGGGGCGGTGCGGACGTCTGCACGGGGGACGCCGGCTGCGGCGCGGCCCGGTCACTCACGGGAGTACGCTCGGCCATGAAGGGGAGGAAACGGCGGAGGAACACCGAGGCTCTCGGCAGACAACACGGTAGAAGAAGATTCGGAACTACTTATTCAGTATAGCGTTGCGGTGACAGAGGCTCCACCCGCCGCAGGGGGGATTCTCTGCCCCCGTTCGCGTATTCGTCCCTGGCTTGGGGGATTATTTCGGCCGTTGCGCTTTCGACAAGCTATGGTTACGCAAATGGCCGATTCCGACCGAACCGGGCCATGCGGCACTCCTGTTCAAGGCCGCTGCTTTGACCTAGACTGAAACGACGGTAACGGCCAGGATGCAGGTCTCGTTCGCAGGGAACCGCTCCTCTGTCGCTCCCGGGCCCGAGGCGGCGTGGGGTCGCTCGGGCGGCCGGAGCAGCGGCGGAAGGACGCACACCCGTGTGGCCCCGCCTGTCGTGGGAACCCCGCTTCGTCGGACGAGTGGTTGCCGGCGAGGAATTCAGACCTTTTTCCGCAGGGAAGGAGTATTCCGTGTCCAACACACCCGAAAAGCCCGACCAGGAGACCCCCGCTCCCGCCACGGAGCCGCAATCGCAGACCGCAGCGGCACAGCAGGCGGCCGGTGCCGGCCAGCCGCAGCGCGTGCAAGTGGAACTGGATGACTCGCGCGCCAATACCGCCTATGCCAATTTCTGCCGCGTGACGGGAACGCCCGAGGAACTGATCGTCGATTTCGGCCTCAACCCCCAGCCGTTCGGCGTGCCCGGACACGCGATTCCCGTTACACAGCGGATCATCGTCAACTATTACACGGCCAAGCGGATGCTCCACGCCCTGAGCATGACGGTCCAGCGCCACGAGCAGATGTTCGGCGTGCTCGAGACCGACGTTCAGCGGCGGGTCCGCCCGGGAGCCATGCCTCCCCAGCAGCAGCAGCAACAACAACAGCGACCGGCCCAGTAATCCGCCGGCCCTCGCCGTTTGGCAGAGCGGGCAGTCCAGCCTATCCCCCCTCGCCCGTCGCGCCATGAGGGCCGCAGCGTGGCGGCCGCTCGCCGGGAACACGAGATGCTGCGCGGAAGCGCGGCGCGGGGTGAGGCCGCGGGTCTCACCGAGGTCTCGCCCCGTACGCTTTCCCGTACCTCCCACCGGCTCGAAGGTG
This sequence comes from Planctomycetales bacterium, assembly GCA_007119795.1. The sequence goes on from SKOZ01000095.1 coordinate 6,226, forward strand.
CGGGCCGCGGACCGACGCAGCGATCGATGCGCACCATTTATCTCGACTACAACACGACCACGCCCGTCGCCACCGAGGTGCAGGAGGCCATGCTCCCCTTCCTCGGCGAACACTTCGGCGACCCGGAAAGCCCTCACCCCCTAGGTAGGGCATGCCGCGAGGCGGTCGAGGACGCCCGGTTGCGGGTAGCCCGCCTCATCGGGTGCGACCGTGACGAGATCGTCTTCACCTCGGGGGGGACCGAGGCCAATCACCTCGCCCTATTCGGCACGGTGATGCATTACGCCCCTTTGGGAAACGGGCATCTCGCCGTCTCGGTCCTGGAACACGCCTCCGTCCGCGCGCCGGCCGAAATGTTCGAGTCCTTCGGTTACGGGCTGACGCACATCGAGTGCAATGCCTCCGGCGCGATCACCCCCGAGTCGGTGGCCGCGGCCATCCAGCCCGACACCATCCTGGTGAGCATCGTCCACGCCGGCCAGGATCTGGGCACCGTACAACCGATCCGCAAGTTCGCCAACGTCTGCCACGAGCGGGGCGTCCTCCTCCACTGCGATGCCGCCCAGACCATCGGAAAAATCCCCGTCAGCATCCCGCAGCTGGGCGCCGATCTGGTGACCCTCTCCGGCCACAAGATGTATGCCCCCAAGGGCATCGGCGCCTTGTACGTCCGCCGCGGCGTCGTCATCGAACCGCTCTTCCGCGGTGGCGGCCAGGAGGGGGGGCTGCGTGCCGGCGCCCCGAACGTCCCCCACATCATCGCCCTGGGGCGGGCCGCCGCCTGGGCCGATGAAGGGCTCGAAGAATCGGTCGCCCACGTCGGTCAGCTCCGCGACCGCCTCGAGGGCCAGCTCTGCGAGGGCGTGGGCCCAGGATTGACGGTGCTGGGCGGGGGCGCGGAACGCCTGCCGAACACCCTGTCCGTCGCCTTCCCCGACGTGACCGGATCCGAACTGCTCCGCCGCACGCCGGAGCTCTGCGCCGCCGCGCTGCAACCACTCAGCCCCGGCGGCGGCACTTCCGGCGCCCTGGCCTTGGGGCTCTCCCCGATCGAGGCGAGCGGCGCCGTTCGCTTGAGCCTTGGCTGGTACACGTCCAGGAGCGAGGTCGATCGCGCCGCAGCACTGCTCCTGGCGGCGTGGGAGTCGCTCACGGGCCGCTAACGGCCGGTGCGCTGCTGCGCGGCGAAGTCGGCCTGCCGGGCCAGCATCATCGCCTGCTCGGCCTCCTGGATGCGGCCGGCCTTCTGGCAGATGAGGCTCAGGGCCACGTAGCTGAACGGGTCGTCGGCCTCGAGCTCGCAGACCTGCCGCGCATGCTCGACGGCCTCGTCATGCCGGCCCAGTTCCCCGAGATACACGCTCAGGGCCGCGTGCGCCAGCGCGTAGCTCGGTTCCTCCTCGAGCAGTGCCCGGAGCTTCTCCACCGCCGCCTCGACGCTGCCTCGTTCGTGCAGAGCAACGGCTTCGTCATACCTCGCTGCCATCGACGTCATCGAAACGAAACTCCTTGAATGAAATGCGTGTTGCGAAGCCTCCGCCGGCGGGCCGCCAACCACGGCGGGAAAATCACCGATGGGCGGCACGCGCCGCCCGTCGCGATGAGCATTAGGGGGCGATGCCGCGCGGCCTTTCCTATCCCTTGCCCCCTCGCGCCCGCCCAATTACCCCCAAGTGTATGCGGTGCGGCCGCGGGCGGCCAGGGCCGCACCGTCAGTGCAGCGGCAGTCAACTGCGGTCGCCCCGCACGTCATAGCACAAGAGCACGTCTTGGTCATCGCCTTTCGTACCCGGCGAGCGAAATGGGGGTGAACCGCTTCAGCAACGGGTAGAGGTTTCGCCCCGCGGGTATCGGCCGGCAGCGTCGATCTACGGCCTACGGCTGCCGGGAATGAGGGACCAAGGAGCCCGGTTGCCGCGGTTGGGCCTCGCGGCCGGTTCGAGGGATGACCAATTCCACACCGATGGGAAGCACGTCGGGCCGCGGCAAGAGCTCGCGATTCGCCTCATAGAGCTCATCGGCCCGCCCCGCCGATCCCAGATACCGTTCGGCGAGCGACTCGAGCGTGTCGCCATCCTCAATGACGTGCCACATTCCGCGACGGGCGGGGATCTCGGCAGCACGCAAACCAGGTAGGAAAGGATACGACCTAGATAGATTAGGGGGGTCCGCTGGTTCGAGGGGGGTGTCGGGGTCTGCGACCGACCCGGGCGAGCGGGATTCTCCCTCGGCCGGTTCGGTCGACCCGGCGGGCGGGATAATCGTTCTCGGGTACGCGGCACGCGCTTGCGGCGGAGCGATTTGCTCGCGGAGGACGAGATCACCGGAGCCGGCGCGCGCCTCCGGGGGAGTCTCGCCCCCGCGCTGGCGGAAGAGCATGGCCGTCGTCAGCCCCAGGGCAAGGACGGCAACTGCCAGAAGGATGTTCGGGCCGCGTTCCATAGACCAGATGGGTGGCTGGTGGCCTGTAGGACGGATCGCCCGATCCGTCCCCGCTCGGGGGCTGTGACTCGTAGGACGGATCGCCCGATCCGTCCCCGCTCGGGGGCTGTGACTCGTAGGACGAATCGCCCGATCCGACAGGGCCGGTGGCGGAACTTCCTCGCCTCCTCGCTAAGATTATCGGGATGAATTTCTACAGTTGTGCAGCGATTCGACCGACGCCGCGGCTGCATGCGGCCGCAGTGCATCGGCTCCTGCGGGCTCTGGCGGTCGTGCCTGCCAAGACGTCCGGTTTCGTGCCCGCCTGGACAACTGGGCAGGCCGGGGGAGAAGCGATATGATGGCGGTGGGTCGCGCCGTTCGCTCATGCCTCTCTCCCGCAATACTTCCGCCTCAATGCCTTCGCCCCCCCGCAATCGAACCGCTCCGCACCCCGAGGGGGAGCGGCTTCAGAAGCTCCTGGCGGCGGCCGGACTGGGGAGCCGCCGGCAGTGCGAGGAGCTCATCCTCGCCGGCCGTGTCGAGGTGGATCGCGAGGTGATCACCGAGCTGGGATGCCGCGTCGACCCGCGGCGGGCGGAGATTCGCGTGGACGGCGAGCTCGTCCGGCCCGCCCGGCCGGTCTATTACGCCCTCAACAAGCCGCCCGGCGTGGTCACGACCAACCGCGACCCCGGCGGCCGGCCCCGCGTGATCGATCTCGTCCCCAAGGACGTGCGGCTCTTCACCGTGGGGCGGCTCGACATGGCCAGCGAGGGCCTGCTCCTCCTCACCAACGACGGCGCGTGGGCCAACCGCTTGACGCACCCGCGGTACGGCATTCCCAAGACATACCGCGTGATGGTTGCCGGCCAGCCCACGCCGGAGGCGCTCGCCCGCCTCCGCAAGGGAGTGCACCTGGCCGAGGGCGTGGCCCGCCCTTCGCGGGTCACGGTCAAGAGCCGGCACAAGAGGAGCACCGTGGTGGAGGTCGTCCTGCGCGAGGGGCACAACCGCGAGATACGCCGCCTCTTTGCCCGCGTCGGCCACAAGGTGATGCGGCTGGTGCGGACCGCCGTGGGAACCGTTCGCCTGGGCAATCTCGGTCCCGGGGAATACCGGCGGTTGACGGCCGAAGAGATCCGCGCGCTCCACCAGCTCGCCACGGCGGGCGGGCAGCCACCCGGCGACCGCCCGGCCGACACCCCGCGGCGGAGCCGACGGCAACCGAAGCGGCAGCGCTAAGGCCGGCGCAGGAATCCGCGGCGGTCGGACAACGCCCAGCCCCCTTGCGGGCGGGAACGGCATCACCACACCCCCCCTGCGAGGCAGCGGGTCGCCCAAAACACCCAAGTACCATTCGAGATGCATCCCCTCCCCGCCACCACCCATTTTCCGGACCGCGCGGTATTCGAGACGGTCGCCATCGAGGAGAACGTCTGTATCGGCCGCGATACCTATCGCATCCGCTTCGCCTCGTCGCGGATGGCCGCCGCCTTCCTGCCGGGGCAGTTCCTCATGATGCGCCTAGCCGGCGAGGACGAACCTCTCCTGGGCCGCGCCCTGGCACTCTACGACGTGGTGCGTGATGCCCACGGCCGGCCGGCCGGCCTGGATATCGTCTATCTGACCTTGGGAAAGATGACTCGCCGGCTTGCGGGCTTGGGTGCCGGTGCGCGGCTCGAGGTCTGGGGACCGTTGGGAAACGGCTTCCCCCCGGCCGCGGCGGAGCACCTGGTAATGGTCGCCGGGGGAATCGGCCAGACGCCCTTCTTGGCCATGGCCAAAGAGGCGCTGGGGCTGGCCTACTACGGCACTCCACCCCGCCAGGTGCCGCAGGCGCGCTCCGCGACCTTGTGCTTTGGAGCGAAGACGGCGGACTTGCTCGGCGGCGTCGACGACTTCCGCGCCGCGGGCGTCGAGGTGCACCTGGCCACGGACGACGGTTCCCGCGGGCATCACGGCTTCGTGACCGAACTGGTGCGGCCGGTCGTCGAGCGGCTGGGACCCTCCGTGCGGATCGCCTGTTGCGGGCCGGAGGCGATGATGGCGGCCACGGCCCGCGTTGCCCGGGAGCTGGGAGTGCCCTGCCAGGTGTCGCTGGAGACGCCCATGGCCTGCGGCATCGGCATCTGCTTCAGTTGCGTAGCTCGCATCCGCGATGCCGGCGGCGGTTGGGACTACCGGCGGACCTGTGTCGAGGGCCCCGTCTTCGACGCCGAGGACGTCGTCTTCGACGAGCCCTGACGGGCACCGCGCCGTCAGGTCACCGGCTGGCCGTAGGCCGCCGGCCAGCGGTCGGTCCGCGAGAGGGCCAGGCCGGCGAGGGCGAGTTCGTGGGCCTCGTCGTCGGAGAGAGGCACCGCTCCCGCCACGGTCTCCGCAGCCCGCTCCAACTCGGCAACGTTCTTCACACCGATCACCGCCACATGCACGCCTCGCTGGAAGAGGGCGTAGCGGATGGCCCTCTCGTAATACTCGGCGGGGATGCGAAAGCCATTGATGCCCAGCTCGACGGCGCGGTGGATGATCCGCGCTACCTCTTCGCCGGCGACCTCCGGCCGCCAGAGCTGGCCGCAGCCGATACCCAATCGTGAGACCTTCGCTCCCGTCTCACCGAGCTCCACGCAGTCGATTTCCGGTGCCGCGTGCTCGGGGGCGTTCTGGCGGCCGAAAGCGGAGGAGGCCGCCATGGCGCCGAGCATCGCGCCAGTGCCTTTGACGAAGTCGCGCCGCGAGAGGCCTTGAGTCACTTCGTCCATCGGAATGTCTCCTCAGGGGATGGCGTGCGGCGCCGCGGCTTCCCGGGGATACGGCAGAGCGGGCCCTCCCGCGGCAATTCCCCGCGCTGCCAGTATACGCGATAGGCGCCGCGAATGCCCGGGACCAAGGAAGATTATCGGAGTCTCTGCGACTTTGGACATTCGGGCTGCATCCTGGGGGAGCACCGCCGTTGTTCCCGGGGGGGATCGTCCGTATACTTCCCATAGGTTCCGTTTTCCGGATCGCGTTGGGCCTGGAAGGCCGTCAGGGGCAGAAAACGTGGTGGCTGCCGCGTGCGCTGCCCTCAGGGGACTTCGGATATGCCGGGAGCGCCGCATCCCGCATCGATCTTCATCCTGCCATGGTCCACGACAAGCTTCGTCGCCGCATCGCCTCGGAAGCGGCCCGCCTCTTGTATTCCCGCGAAGAAAACGAATACTTCCGGGCCAAGTGGCTGGCTGCGCGGCGGGTATGTTCGCGTACCGTGCGCGCCGCCGAGCTCCCCACCAACCGGGAGGTCCGCGAAGAGATCCATCTTTTCGCGCGCGCGCACCGCGGCGAGCGCCGCGACGCCTTGCTCCGCGAGATGCGCCTTGCGGCGCTGGAGCTGATGCATCTCCTGCGGGGATTCCGCCCCCGGCTGGTGGGGCGGACGTTGACCGGGAGCGTGCGCCGCGGCTCGCAGATCGATCTCATGGCCTTCGCCGACGACCCTCGCGACGTGGCCGCCGCCCTGGCGGCACACGGCCTCGCCTGCGAAGTGGAGCCGCGGCCGCTCGGCAGGGACGGTCAGGTGAGACCGGTGACGCGGCTCCTCTTCGTCGACCGCTTCCCCGTCGCCGTCCTCGTCTACCGCGCCGCCGTGGCGCGCCGCCGCTTCCGCAGCGCGGCCACGGGGCGGCCGATCTCGCGGGCGAGCATCGGCGAGCTCGCGCGGCTCCTCTGCGACGCCCCCCCACACGTCCCACAACCTCAGACGGCCGCCGAAGCGACGGGGCCGGTGGACCGCTTCCTGGTCTACCAGATGCTCCTCTCCCCCCTGGAGAACGTGCGGCAGAGCCCGCAGCGCCATCCCGAAGGCGATGCCCTCTACCACAGCCTCCAGGTGTTCGACCTCGCCCGCGAGGCGATTCCCTACGACGAGGAGTTCCTCCTGGCGGCCCTCCTGCACGACGTCGGCAAGGCGATCGACCCGAAGGACCACGTTCGCGCGGGCCTCGAGGCGCTCGACGGCTTCATTACGCCGCGCACGGCATGGTTCATCGAACAGAAGCGCGCAGGCCTCGACCTCATCGAGGGGACGATCGGCCGCCGCGCGCGCCGCCGTCTCGAGGCTGCCGAAGACTACGACGAACTGCTCCTCCTCGCCCGCTGCGACCGCGCCGGCCGCCGCCGCGGCGTCGCCACGGCGGATGTGGAGGATGCCTTGCATTATCTCCGCGAGCTGGCCGAAATGTGCGGCTGATCGCGGCACCGGGGAGCGGCTCTAGACCTCCTCGGGCACGACGTAGGGAGGCCGGTGGTTGGGATTGAACCATATCGCCGCGTCCCCTGTCCAGCACGATCGAGGGAAAACAACCGCGCTCCCTGTGGCAAAACGATCTTTCCTCCCCGGGGCCGGCCCGTTATGATCTCCGCCCCAAAAGGTGATCGATGCAGACAAAAGCTTGCCTTCCTAAAAAAGCTGCCATTGCTGCCTGGTGCCCGCCGTGTCGCTGCCTCGCCGCGGCGTTCGTAACGTTCTGCGCCGTCGCGGGGCTGCTCGTCCTCCCCTTGCCGACGGCCTGGGGCGGCGAATCCGCCGCCGGCTGGCCCGTACGCCTCCTCACCTACACCGAGCCGGTCCCCATCCCAACCCTCGGTGGGTCGCAGCTCTGGGCGGACGAGCTCCTGTACCACGACTGGCGCATCCAGCGGAACTGCCTCACCGGGCACTACCGACTCCTCGACGGCGCGAACCGCCGCCACGCCTCGGGCAGCTTCGCTTCCTGCCACCTCGCCCTAGGCGAAATCCGGCGCCGGCAGGATACTCCCCCCATGACCGGCGAGGTGGTGATCCTCGTCCACGGGCTGTTCAATACCCGCAGCTCGATGCGGCTCCTGGGCGCCTACCTCGAGCGCCACGGTGCCATGACGGTCCTCTACTTCGAGTACCCCAGCACGCGAGGGGGTATCGAAGACCACGCTGCCAGCCTGGCGCGGGTCGTGGAGCATCTCGACGAGGCCGAAGGCATCCACTTCGTCGGCCACAGCATGGGGAATCTCGTGGTCCGCTACTACCTGGCCCGCGCCGACGGCAACGCGGAAGGCCCCGGTCTCGATCCGCGGATCGGCCGCTTCCTGATGATCGCCCCGCCGAACCATGGCGCGGATGCCGCCGATCTCTTCGCCGATTGGCGTCTTGCCCGCCGCGTTGCCGGCAAGTCGCTCGATCAGCTCGGACCCCATTGGCCCTGGCTCGAAGCGGCATTGGGCACGCCGCCCCGCTCCTTCGCCATCATTGCCGGCGGACTGGACAACCGCACGGGCTTCAATCCCCTGATTGCCGGCGACGACGACGGCCTCGTGAGCATCGACGACGCCTATCTCCCCGGCGCGGAAGACTTCGTGGTCGTCCCGGCCACCCACTCGATGCTCCTTGTGGATCGCCGGGTCATGGCCCACGCCGTCCACTTCCTCCGCTACGGCCGCTTCGCCGAGTGATCGCCGCGGCTCACACGGCGGGCAGCTCGAACCCGGCGCGCCGCGGCGGCGCCAATAGTGCGGCTGCTTCCGCATCGCCGCGAATCGTCTCCTTCTCTCCAACCCAGTGGAGCGATCTTCCCGTACGGTAGGCGATGTTCGCCAACTGGCAGCAGACGGTGGCCCGGTGGCTCTCCTCCAGGGCGAGCGGCGGCCGCCGCCCCTGCTTGACGCAGTCGACGAAGAGGCGCTGCCAGGGACCGTCGAGTTCGCCTGGCGGCCCTCCTTCTCGGTAATACGGGTTGCAGGTGGCCCGCTCGACAGGCTCGCCCATGCCGCGGTCCTCCCAGAGCGAGAAACCGTAGCGGTCCAAGACCAGCGTGGCCTCGTTGCCGTGGAAGGCGATACCGTGGTGGTTCGGCCGCGGAAAGACCGCATGGAAGTTGTTGAAGCCCCGGTACCGGTACTGCATCACCCAGTCGGAGAACCGCCACGAGGCTTCGATCGTGTCCGGGGTATCGGCCAGATCGTCGACCACCAGCTTGCCGCCGAGACATCCCACCTGCGTGGGCGCATCTTCGCCCATCACCCAGAGGATGATGTCGACGTGGTGCACGGCCCAGTTGGTGAGCATGCCCCCGCTGTAATCGAACCACCACGAGCTGGCCAGCCGGGCGGGGTTGAAGGGGACTGCCGGGGCGGGGCCGAGCCACCTGTCCCAATGGAGCCCCGCCGGCGGCTCGCCGTCGGCTGCGCGGCCCACGCGGCCGCGGGTGTTGTGGTAGTTCCAGCACTCGACCAGGGCCACCTTCCCCAGCCGGCCCGACCGGACCAGTTCGCGGGCCCTCTGGTAATGGCTGCCGGCGCGCTGCTGCGTCCCCATCATGGCGACCACGCCCCCCTGCTCCACGGCCTGCACCATCGCCCTCCCCTCGGCCACCGAGTAGGAGAGCGGCTTCTCGACAAAGATGTCCTTACCCGCCTGGGCGGCGTGGATCGTGGGCAGCCCGTGCCAGTGTTCCGTGGTCGAAATCCACACGGCATCTACGTCCCGGCGGTCCAGCAGGCGGCGGTAGTCGATCGTCCTCTCGGGGCCCGGCCGCGGCGGCCCCGCAGCGGCGAGCACCTCGGCCGTCCGTTCCATGCGGTCCTCGTACACGTCGCACACCACCGGATAATCGACGTCCTCCCAGTGGCGCATGAACTCGAGCATCTGCCGCATGCGGCCCCCGCAGCCGATCAGGCCGACGCGGAGCCGCTCCGCGGCCGCGGGCCCCCCCGCCGCCCTCACGGCGGGTACGGCTGCCACCGCGGCTGCGGCAGCGCCCTGTTGCACGAAGCGACGGCGGCCGAGCGTTGCTCCCATGGCTGGACTCCTCTCGCGTTTCGGTAAGGTGATCGCGCACTTCCGTGGGATGGTCTTTCCCACCGCGCAGCCTCCGCCGGCCATTGTAACCGCCCGCCAGGGCCGCCGCAGCAAAGCCCCCGGGCCCTTCGCACGGGCCCACCATTCCCCCCGAGGATATAATGCCGCCGAAGGCCGTCCGGCAGCCGTTGCTCCGCCGGGACGGGTCGGGCGACGTGCCGCCGCCCACCGCCCCGCCCGTGGACGGGGCGCCGAGAGGACCACTCCTTAAGCCCGTTCTCCGTCAACCCCAGATCACCACGATGACCGAACACCGCATCGAGCGCGATTCCATGGGCGAGGTCCGCCTCCCCGCCGACGCCTACTACGGCGCCCAGACGCAACGGGCCGTGGAGAATTTCCCCATCTCCGGCCGCCCCTTGCCCGCCGAGCTGATTCGTGCCCTGGGGCTGGTCAAATGGGCCGCCGCCAAGGCCAACAATTCCCTGGGCAAGCTGACCGGTTCGGGAAAGCAGCCCCTGAACCGGACGGAGGTGGAGGGGCTGCTCGCCGCCTGCCGCGAGGTCGCCGAGGGCCGCCTCGACGACCAGTTCCCCATCGACGTCTACCAGACCGGCTCGGGCACCTCGAGCAACATGAATGCCAACGAGGTGATCGCCAACCGCGCCATCGAGCTCTGCGGGGGCGACCGGCTGCGGCCCGAGAAGCCGATCCACCCGAACGACCACGTCAACATGGGGCAGAGCACCAACGACATCTTCCCCACGGCCATTCACGTGGCCCTGGCCCTGGCGATCCGCGACCGGCTGCTCCCCGCCCTGCGCGACTGCCGCGGCCGGCTGGCCGAGCAGGCGGAACGGTGGCAGGAGATTCTCAAGATCGGGCGGACGCACCTGGCCGACGCCACGCCCCTGACCCTGGGACAGGAAATCGGCGGCCTGGCCCGCCAGTTGGAGCTCGCCGCCGGCCGGGCCCAGCGGGCCGTCGAGGCGGTGCTCGAGCTTCCCGCCGGAGGCACCGCCGTGGGGAGCGGCATCAACACCCACCCCGAGTTCGGCCGCCGCGTTAGCGAAGCCCTGGCCGAAGAGACCTCCCTCGCCTTCGTCGAGGCCGCCGATCACTTCGAGGCCAACGCGCAGCGCGACGGCCTGGTCGAGGCCCACGCCCAGATCAAGGCGGTGGCCACCAGTCTCTTCGCCGTGGCCAACAACATCCGCTGGCTCGCCTCCGGACCTCGCTGCGGCTTCTACGAGGTGATCCTCCCCGACCTGCAGCCGGGCAGCTCGATCATGCCCGGCAAGGTCAACCCGGTCCTTTGCGAAGCCCTCATGCAGGCCGCCGCCCGCGTCGTGGGCAACGACCAGACGATCACCCTCTGCGGTGCCGCCGGCGGCCAGTTCCAGCTCAACGTCATGATGCCCGTCATGGCCGAATGCGCCCTGGAAAGCGTGCGGCTCCTGGCCGCCGCTATCGCGGTCTTCACCGAGCGGTGCCTGGCCGGCATGGAGGCCAACGCCGCCGCCTGCGAGGCCGCCGTGGAGAAGAGCCTCGCCCTGGTCACCGGCCTGAACCCGTTTGTCGGCTACGAGCAGGCCGCCGCGCTGGCCAAGGAGGCCTTCCAGACGGGCAAGACGATCCGCGAGCTCTGCCGCGAGAAGCGCGTCCTTGCCGACGACCAGCTCGATGCGGCCCTCGACCCCCGGCGGATGACGCGCCCCGAGAAGCCGTAGGCCGTCCCTGCCCGGTTTCGCTGGGCCCGACGGCTGCACCGAAAGTGCCTTCCGCCAGGTGAAGCAGCCGTGCCGGCTGCGGTGCGCCGATCGCTGGAACGGTGCGGCGGCGGGGGTTATCATGGCGGCGGACGTGGTCCGTTGTCGCGTCACGCATCGCTCGCTCCAGGAGGCCCCCCCATGTCGCCCACGCCCTCTCCCCGCCGCTCCCTCGCCCGCCGCACCTTCCTCGCCGGCGCCGCGGCCGGCACGGTGACCATCCTCAACCCGGGCCTCGTCCGCGGCAGCGCTGCCAACGAAACGGTCCGCCTGGGTCTGGTAGGCTGCGGGGGACGGGGCAACTGGCTCGGCAACCTCTTCAACCGCCACGGCAAGTACCGCTGGACGGCTCTGGCCGACTTCTTCCCGGACCGCCTCGACGCCGTGGGCGACCGGCTGGAGGTTCCCGCCGACCGCCGCTTCCCCGGCCTCGACGGGTACCGGCGGCTCCTGGAGGCCGAGGTCGACGCCGTGGTCATCCAGACCCCGCCCTACTTCCATCCCGAGCAGGCCGAGGACTCGGTGGCTGCGGGCAAGCACGTCTTCCTCTCCAAGCCGGTGGCCGTCGACGTCCCCGGCTGCAAGAGCATCGCCGCTTCCGGTGCCAAGGCAGGGGAGGAGGGACTGGTCTACCTGGTCGATTTCCAGACCCGGGCCTGCCCCCTCTACCGCGAGGCGCTCGCCCGCGTCCACCGCGGCGAGATCGGCCGGCTCATCCTGGGCGAGTCCCACTACCCCTGGGCCGGCGGCGGGCGGGGTGCGCCGCCGGCGGACACCGCCGACCGCCTCCGCCACTGGTACTTCGTCAAGGAGCTCTCCGGCGACTTCGTCGTCGAACAGGCCATCCACGTCCTCGACGTGGCCACCTGGATCGCCGATGCCGACCCCATCCAGGCCGTAGGCACCGGCGGCCGGCTGGTCCGCCACCCGGAGAGCATCTGGGACCACTTCGCCGCGCTGATCGACTTCCCCGAGGACTTCCGCCTCACCTTCGCCGCCATCCAGTCGATCCCGGGGGTGAAGGACGAGATCCGCTGCCGCGTCTTCGGCGCCGACGGGGTCATCGATACCGACTATTTCGGCGAGGTCTGGATCCGGGGCAACCAGCCTTTCGAGGGCGGACATACCGGCAATCTGTACACCACCGGCGCCGAGACGAACATCGCCGAGTTCCACCAGGCGATCCTCGACGGCGATGCCTCCAACCCCACCGTGGCCCCTTCGGTCCGCTCCAACCTTACGGCCATCCTCGCCCGCGAGGCCGGCTACGCCCGCGGCACGATCACCTGGGAAGCCCTCCTCGCCGACACCACGGTCCTCGAGCCCGATCTGCGAGGCGTCGAGTAGAATAAAGAGACGAGCCGCCGCAAACCAGGGGGGATGGCTCGCTGGCGGCTCGTGGGGGGTTCTCGATATCCGCCGGGCAGCCGCCGTCAGACGGCGGCGGCAGCCTTGGTGCGGAAGCGGCTCACCAGGTCGCGGAGGCCGGAAGCCTGGGCGCCGAGCTCCTCGCTGCTGGAGGCCATCTCCTCGCTGCCCGCCGCCGACTTCTCGGTGACCTCGGCGACGCCCTGAATCGCCTTGGAGACCTCGTCGGCGCTGGCGGCCTGCTCCACGGCCGCGGCGGCGATCTCGGAGATGCGGACGGCCGTAGTCTCCACACCCTCGACGATCTGCCGCAGCGAGGTTCCCGTCTGCTCGCTGAGCTGGGCCCCTTCCTCGACGCGGCGGGTCGATTCCTTGATGAGCGTGGAAATCTCCCCGGCCGCCTGGTTGGAGCGCTCGGCGAGCTTGCGGACCTCGTCGGCCACCACGGCGAATCCCATGCCGTGCTCGCCGGCGCGGGCCGCCTCGATGGCGGCATTGAGCGCCAGGAGGTTCGTCTGGCTGGCGATCTCGGAGATCACCTGGATGATCTCGCTGATCTGCTGCGAGCTGGTGCGGATCAGCTCCATGGCCTCGACCGACTTCTGCACCGCCTGCCCCCCCTGCTCGGCGAGGCTGTTCGTCTGCTTGGCCATGCGGTCGGCCTCCAGGGCGCTCTCCTTGACGCCGCCGATGGAGCGGGCCAACTCCTCGATGGAGGCGGTCATCTCCTCGACGCTGGAGCTCTGCTCCTGGGCACCCTGGGCCAGCGTCTGCGACGACTCGGCGATCACCCGCGAGCCCTCGGTGAACTGGGCGGCACTCTCGCTGACCTCGCCGATGACCGTGGCCAGATCCTTGAGCATGGTGCGGATGCCCCCGGCCAATTCGTCGACGGCCTCGCTCCCCTCGACGCGGACATCCTTGGTGAGGTCGCCCTGGGCGGCAGCGGCCACGACCTCGAGCAGGTGGTCCACCTTGCGGCGGAGCTCCTCGGCCTTGCGGCGCTCGGCCTCGGCCTTCTGGCGATCCTGCTCGGCTTCCTCCTCCTGGCGGCGGCGTTCCTCCTCCATCCGCTCGCGTTCGCGCTGCGCTTCTTCTTCCTGGCGCTTGCGTTCGGCTTCGGCCTGGCGGCGCTCCATTTCGGCGCGTTCTTCCTGGGCCTTCTTTTCGCGTTCGGCGGCTTCCTGAACTTCGGCCATCGCCTGGCCCGTGGCGGCGATGGAGGCATTGAGCGACTGGGCCATCTGACCCACCTCATCCTTGGTGTCGACGTTCAACCGCTGCGTGTAGTCGCCAGCGGCGAAGGCCTTGAGCACTTCGAGGGCCATGTTCAGAGGATGGGCGATGCAGCGGGCGATGAAGTAGCCCAGGCCCATCGCCGCGATAATCCCCAGAACGATGGTGGCGATCATGAGGTTGCGGGCCCGCTGGTAGTCGGCGTCGGCCGCAGCGGCCTCCTCTTCCGCCAGTTCGACCTTGGCAAGGCCCATGTCGGTGAAGAGCTCGTCCAGGCGGTTCGCCACCGCGCGCCCCTCGGCGATGAGGGCCACGGCCTCGTCCTGGCGTTCTTCTTCGGCCCGCTGTACGGTCTGTCTCACCAGGCCGAGGTACTCCGGCAGCAGGTCGTTCGCCTCGGTCACCATGGCCTGGACCTCCTCGGCGACGGTCCGCTCGGCGAAGGCATCGAGGTGTTCCCGCAGGTCCGCCGCGTACTCGTCGATCCGCTGCGCTTGGCGCTCGCGCTCATCGTCTTCCAGAACCGCCTGGCGGACGGCGCGGCCGACGTAGATGAGGTTGGCATTGGCGTCCTTGACCTCGGAGAGGCCGATCAGGTCCCGCTCGTACATCTCCTCCATCATGTCGTGGAGGTTGACCATGCCGCGGATCCCCATGTAGCCGACGAAGCCCATCGTCGCGCAGATCAAAGAGAATCCCAGGGTAAGCTTCTTGATGGTGGTGAGATTGTAGAACCACGCCATTGTCTTCGTTCCTCCTACTCGCGGTGATTGCATTACACCCGGTGCCCTGCTGCGTCGTCCATCATGCGGGGCCAGGAATCGACAAAGCTGACTGAATGCGTCCTGCTTCGTTGCCGCCCGCAGCCTCGACGGATCGCCGCAATCGCAAAGGCGGAGACGCCAGGGGCGCGTGGAGTTAACGGGGGCCGCGTCAGGAGCATATAGCTTTGCAACAAGCCGCGAACCACACGGGCCGTGGAAAACCACGTCGCCGTGCGGTAAATACCACGGTTTCCAGCGGAGATTCACCGTACTATTGCCGTTGCCCACCGCAGGCATGGGGTGCGATCGTGTGGGCTGCCGTCCCCTCGCAAGGTGTAGCCGACCGCGTTCGCCGGTACTGCACCTCGTTGGTGCGCTTTCTCCCCGTCTCGTCCGCTCGTTGCGCAAGCGAGCGAGAAGGGGAAGCTGCCGGTGAATCAACGGTTCCGGGCACCCGGTGCCGCGGCGATCGGCTCGCCGGCGGCGAGCCGTTGCCACAGGGGGCGGAGGCCTTCGACCGCCTCGGCCGAGAGGGGATCGGCGGCGTAGGCGGCGCGGCTGTAGAGATCGGCGAGGGTCCGCAGCGGCGCGCCGAGGCGGCGGTGCCGCGCCGTTACTTGGCGGGCGAATTCGAGCGGGGTTTGCTCGGGCAACCGCGCGCAGCCCCGCTCGCGGGCCCAAGCCTCGAGAGCCTGGAAGCTGTAACGGACGACCTCGGCCGGTGGGACCGCCCGGGCAAGCCCGCTGCGGAACGGATCGGGAAAATCGGCAAAGGGCCGCGGGGCGCTGTCCGTTTCGGACGGTTCTCCCGCCACACCGCCCGTCGCCGCCGCGGCCCCGCCGAAAAGCCGTGCCCAGAGGCTGCGCAGCGTCGAGAGCCATTCCGTCAAAGCGGCGCGAATCGGCTCACGACACCGGATCACACCATAGACGGCCGCGGCCAGCAAGGCCGCGTAGAAGGCCCACTTCAAGAGCGCCGCGAGCCAACCACCCACGCTCAACTCGGGAAGGCGCCAGGACGACGGTTGGCGCGGCGACGACTGCTCGGTGGGCGCGCTCGCTTGCGGCGACCGCGTCTCGCTTGCGGACGCCTCGGCGGTCTCCTCTGCGGGACCGTCGCTGCGGTCGCCCTCGCCGGTCGGGCGACGATCGCCGCCCGGCGCCTGCTCCCCCGCCTCGGCCGCCGGCGATGCCGTGCCCTCGCCGTTGTCCGCCTCGCTATCGCCGGCGCCTTCGTCGCCGTCGGCGGCTCCGGCGCGCCCCGAAGCCTCGGCATCCGCCGCAGCACCCTCGTCTCCCTCCTCGTCGTGGGCGGTTCCGCCGGAAGCCTCGTCCTCGCCCTCCCGTCCCGGGCCCGGGACGGATTCCGCCTCTTCCGGGGCCTCGCCGGGAACGCGGCGGGCATCGTCGCGGTCGGCCTCCGCCCCCTCGCGGCCCGTTCCGTAGCGCGACGCCCGCTGATCCGCCGAGACGACGGGGACGGGGACCTGGGAAAGGGCGATCTCGGCGTTCGGCCGCGGCAGGAGCATCGCCACGAACATGATCACCGCGACAAGCCCCCCGCCGCTGGCGAGCCAGACGCCGGCCATCCCGGCCGGCATCACCAGCTTCCGCCGCCGCAGGTAGCGCCGCAGACGCAGGAAGCTCGTCGTCAGCAAGAGCCCCATCCCGCTGGCCACGTAGGCACAGAGGAGAAAAAAGACGTGCTGCCGCCGCACCGCGTCGTCGGCGGGGATGAGGAGTTGCCCGAGCCCGAAGAGCGGCAGCGCGGCCAGCGAGAAGAAGACGACCGTGGCGCCGGGCGTCCGCCGCCGCGGCTTCGCCCCCGGCGCGATCACCGCGGGCGGGGGCGCGGGCTCGCCCGCCGCGGTGCCGTCCGCCGCGGTAGCCCCTCGGTCGTCGCGGCGGCGAAAGGGCCAGTCCAGCCCCAGTGCCAGGAGGAGCCCTTCACCGCCTGCCTCCTCCGAATCGTCCACCAGGGTGCAGTCCCACGTGAGCCGGTGCGAGGAGAACCATACCACCCCGATGATCAGCAGGTTGACCAGCGTGCTGTACCCGACCAGCGGCGCCGCCTGGTATTCGATGAAGCGGTTGGCCGCCAAGAGGACGGCGGCGGCCAGCGCCACGGCATAAGGGGCGGCGCGGTCGTAGCCCGTTTCGATGCTGATCCGCCCGATGAGCACCGCCGCCACGACGAAGAGCGCCATGACGAGCCGCAGCCGCGCCTCGTACTGGCCCTGGTAGAAGACCTCGAGGAGGAAGAAGACCAGGCTCCCGACGAGCGCCATGATCAGCACCGGGCTGATGACCACGGCCATCAGTTCGGCTACCGAGCTGTCGTCCCGCGCGTCCATTGGCCCTGCCTTACCGCCCCTAGTCGGAGAAGAGGCCGGGGCAGGCATAGCCCTGCCCCCATCCGATCAGGGTACACGCGCCGGCCCCGCGCCGTCAAACCCTCCTTGCCACCCAGGCCGTCAGGCGCGGGGGGAACTACGGCAGGGGAAGCTTCACGGGACCGCCCCCCTGTTCGAGCGAGCGGTCGATGGCCAGGCAGACTTCGTGGGTGTGGTAGGCGTCGGCGATGTCCACGTGCGAGCGGCGGTCCTCGCGGATGCACTCGACGAGGTGGTTCACCTCGGCGTCGAAGGGGTGGTGCTCGACGGCGCCCGAATCGGGCTGGATGGTCTCCATCGTCGTCCAGCCGGTCTGCCCGGGGAAGAGCCGCTTCGACCAGACGCGGTTGTCGCGGATCGTCCCTTCGGTGCCCGCCAAGTCGATGTTGAACTGGTAGGGCATCTCCCCGTCGAAGAGGGCCGAGGTCTTGCCGATGGCGCCCCCCTCGAACTTGAGCACGGCCACCACGTTGGCGTCGTACTCGAACTTCCCCTTCTGGTTGTTGCCGTATGCCGAGACCTCGACGATATCCCGGCCGGCGAACCAGCGGATGGCGTCGACGGCGTGGCAGCCGCCGGTGAGCATGGTGCTGCGGCCGGAAGCGACCGTGTGGCCCCAGTCGAATCCCGGCCACCACTCGGCCAGGCCGTGCCAGTAGTCGACCTCGATGTAGAAGGGCTCGCCGATGGCCTCCTCGGCCAGGAGGGCCTTGATGTTGGCGAAGAGGGGGTTCCAGCGGAGGACGAAGCTCACCACGCTCTTCACGCCCGCGCGCGCCACGGCGTCGCGCAGGGCGCGGTTCTCCTCCATGGAGAGGCACATGGGCTTCTCCATGAGGAGGTGTTTACCCGCCTCGGCCGCGGCGATGCCTTGGGGAGTGTGGACGTGGTTGGGGCCGCTCACGTTAACGATGTCGACCCGTTCGTCGGCGAGGATCCGATCGAAGCTGTCGCCCACCTCGCAATCGATGCCCAACCGCTCCACCAACCGGCGGGCGCTCTCCGGGCGGCGGCTGCTGACCGAGACGATCTGCACTTGCGGGTTCTTGAGCCAGCTTGCCGCGTGCGCGTAGGCCACCTGGCCGGCGCCGTGAATGGCCACGCCGAGCTTGCCGTCGATCATCGTTCGCCTCCAGAAACCGGTAAGGTCGAGTCGGGAAACGTCCTCTGCTCCGTCCGCGCTGCCGTGATCTTGCCCCAATTCTCGGCCGCGTGCAAGGGGCCCGCCGCCGCGTCAGAAGACGAGCGCGATCCACCAGATGTAGAGGTTGGACATGGCGTCGATCGAATCCCAGACGCGCCGGCAGACGGCTTCGTCGCCTCGGACCGACGGCCGGCTGTCGCGCACGAAATCCCAGGGAAGGCAGGTGCCCGGTGGCCGCGCGCCCACCGCATCGATGCCTGGCAGCAGGGGGGCGCCTTCCAGGGCAACTCCAGATAGCGCGCGCGGCTCCGGCGCAACGGCGTGGCCCTGCGAGTAGACGCCGTATTCCCGGCCCGCCTCGGTCAGGGCGCGGATGTTCTCCACCCGGGCGTCGTTCTGGATGATGGCGCTGGCATCGAGGATGTATCCGCCGTCGCGAGCCACCCCTTCGATGACCCGCCGACAATAGTTGCGGACCTCCGCGGGCGGACGAAAGCCCAGGAGGAAATTGGGAATTCCCCCGCTGAGGCAGAACTTCTCTCCCAGGACCTTGTGGGCCTGGAAGATGTCGCCCTGATCGACGTGGTAGACGATGCTCCGCTCGGGCAACTCCGCAAAGGCTTGCAAGTGGTGGTCCCAGTCTCCCTCGGCGTAGAAGAGCGTCTGGTGGCCGTGGGCCCAGAGGGTTTCCACAATGGGCCGGAGCGTGGGCCAGTAGATTTCGTTGAAGTGCTGGAAGGAGATGAAGGGGACGCAGCCGCGGTGCATCCAGAAGCCGACGGGGACCTGGCGGGAGGGATCCGCGGTGGCCAGGGCGAAGTGGGCCAGGTGCGGCATGAGCGCCTCGCAGGCAGCACGCACCTGCCCGGGGCGCTCGAAGAGATCGTCGACGAGACCCAGGTAGCCACGGAGCTTATCGGCGATGAAGTCCAGCGGCGCGCGGAGCATGCCGGCGATGGCGGGCACCACGCCGATTTCGGTTCGCAGCCGCTGCTCCTGCTCGCCCCAGGCGGCCAGGAATCGCATCAGCGCCATGGCCCCCTTGACCAGGGAGAGGTTGTGCTCGAAGGTGACCGGCTCGCCGATGGGGCTCAGCGGCGCGGCAACCCGCGGGAACCAGACGTTGTACAGGTATCCGGTGGGATCTTCGATGAGGGCGTCGTACTCATCCGCTTGCATCCAGGCCTGCTCCGGCGGCGGCTCGCGGTACTGATGTCCTACGTCGGCCGGCAGTTCGATCCCGGGTGCCATGTAGTACTTCAGGCCGATGGCCTGGGTGGCTCCAGTCCAAGTGGCGAGCATGTTGGGGACCACGGCGTCCCAATCGAAGTCCGCGGCGCACTTGCGGGCTGCGGCGAAGGCATTCTCGTAGTCGTGGGCCATCTCCTGGCAGGTGAAGCCCGCGTACCGGCCCGTGAACTCGGCGACGAAAGGCCGGATGGGAACCCGGTCCGGCGTGCCGCCGCGCATGGCGGCGGCGTAGCGGGCCAGGCGGGTACAGTAGAGCGCCGCGACGTCGGCCGCCGCGTGGGGAGTTGCCGACTCCGCCGGGTGCTGCACCGTGCTGCCTTCCCCCTGATTTGCAGAATCCATTGGACGGCTCCTTGTCGTTGGCACTGTTCGCGTGGAGGGTACGCTGCACGCGCGGCGCGTGAGGATCGCAGGACGCTCGCTGACCTGGACTGCCCCCTCTTGGTGGTTCCTCCCGGTGTCACATGTCCCCGGGGACACGTTGCCGGGCCTCGCTCCACCAGCTCTTCCAGACGGCCATGGAGCGGGCGAGGTGCTCGCGGGCGTCGCCGGGGATGCCGTAGCACATCAGCCCCACGGGGCCGCGGTAGCCCGCCTCGCAGAGCGTGGCGAGGAGTGCCCGGTTGTCGAAGTCGCCTTCGTCGAGGGGGCGGATGAGGCCGTCGGTCCACGTGGTGGCGCCCTGGGTCGCGCCGTTGATGGTCGCGGCGAAGATGCGGTGGGCATGCTCGCGGAGCAGGGGGCGGTAGTCGCGGTCGCCGTCAATCCTCAACCAGTGGCAGAGGTTGAAGCAGACGCCCACTTGTTCATGACCGGTTTCCTCGACCACCTCGAGCGTGAAGGGGAGGCCCTCGGCCCAGTCGCCGGTGTGGTGGTAGACGGCGATCCGCAGGCCGTGCTCGGCCGCCGCGTCGCCCAGCTCCCGGAGAATGCGCAGCGCCGGTTCGCGCCCCCGCGGGTCGGCCGGGGGCAGTCCCTGCAGGAGGACGGCCACAGTAACCGGCCGCCCCTGCAGCTTCGCCAGGGCTTCCGGCAGTACCGGGTCGTAGGCCGTCTCCTGCGGATCGACGTTCACCACGGTATAGAGC
This sequence comes from Planctomycetales bacterium, assembly GCA_007119795.1. The sequence continues at coordinate 26,471 of SKOZ01000095.1, forward strand.
AGGTAGACTTCCAGGCCGGCCTTATCGATGGCAGCCAGGTTCGCCTCCAAACTGCCGTCGAGCCACAGAGGATAACCGACCCCCTCGAAGCCCAGCTCGGCGAGCATCTCGACCTGCTCCGTGAGCGAGCGGTCGCGGGCATCGCTGATCTCCATGCAAAAGCCATACAGTGCCGGCCGCCAGTCCGCCGTCTCCCCTGGCGGCACATCGTCCGCCACGGCCACGCGGGCGCCGAAGAGCAGTACCGTGCACGCAAGCGTGCTACCGATCAGCCGGAACATGGCTCAAATCCTCCTGGTAGGTTCTCAATGCTCCACCGTCATGGGCCGCGGCTAAAAGAACCTGGTGATCCCGGGAATCGGCAGTGGGTAGTTGCCCGTCTCGTCGGGGCGGGTGGGCGGCTCCATGTCGAGCCGCACGTCGTCCACCTTGGGGCCGAACTCGAAGTCCGCGGCCAGCATCTGCTCCCAGGTGACCGCTTCACCGGTGTAGTTGGCGATCTGGCCCATGATGGCCATGATCGTACTGTCGATCATCGTGTCGCCGTGGTTGATGGGTTCGCCGGCGCGGATGGCGCCGATGAGAATCTCCTGCTCGGCGGTGTGCTCGCAGTTCCGCGGGCCGGTGTACCGCCAGTTCGTCTCCCCCTCGATGCGGCAGGCGGTCCAGTGGCAGACGCCCTTGGTCCCCATGATGATGTCGTCCCAGTTGCCGTAGCAGCCGACGCGGGTCTGGCAGACGGCGGTCAGCCGCGGGCCGCTGGCGAACTCGTAGATCGCCGTATGGTGGTCGAACATGTCGCCGTAGACCTCGCCGAACGAGCTGGAACGTCCGCCGAGGCCGAAGCACCAGGTGGGGTTCTCCTCGTGAAGCACCCAGCGCATGCGGTCCAGGTTGTGCACCAGCGACTGGGTGACGTCGTCGCCGGAGAGCCAGAGGAAGTGATACCAGTTGGCGAACTGGTATTCCAGCTCGCTCCACTGGGGGTTGCGTTCCACCAGCGCATAGGGGCTGCGGAGGAACATCGACTGGATGGCGACCACGTCACCGATGGCGCCGTCGTGGATCTGCCGGACCTGCTCGATGTAGGGGAGGGAGTAACGGCTTTCGTGTCCGGAGACGACGATGAGCCCCTTTTCTTCGGCACGCTTGCAGGCCCGCGCCAGGCGGTGGCAGCCGGCCGGGTCGATGGCGTGGGGCTTCTCCACGAAGACGTGTTTGCCCGCCTCGATGGCCGCCTCCGTGTAGAAGGGAAAGAACTTCGAGGCGCAGGCGATGAGCACGGCATCGCTGGCCTCGATCACCGCCTGGTAGCCGTCGAGGCCGGAGGTGCAGGTCTCGTCGGTGGCCACGAACTGGTCGGGGAACTCGTTCTGGAAGTATTCCCGCCGCCCCCGCATGCGGGACTCGAAGACGTCGACCATGCCCGCGAGCTTCACGTCTTTCCCCTGGGCCAGGGCCTGGGCGGCGGCCCCCGAGCAGCGGCCGCCGCAGCCGATCATGCCGATGCGGATCTCCTCGCGGCCGGCGGCGTGTGCCGACCGGCTCAAGGAGAGCCCGGTAGCTGCCGCCGCACCGCCGGCGGCTGCCTTGAGGAACTGCCGGCGCGTCGGTACGCCTTTGCTGCGTTTCATAGCCACACTCCTCGTTCGAGAAAGGAGAATCGTTAGAGCCCCTCGATATACGCACGGTAGCGGGTGACGGCGTCCTCGTCGCTCAGCCGCGGGGCCACCACCAGCCGCGCCCGTGCTGAAGCGGTCTCCCCCGCAGCGATATCCCGGCCGAAGAGGGAGAGGTACAGCGACCGGTGCCCTTCCTCGCTGTATGGCGTGGAGACGGCGAAGCAGTCTTCCGCCGGGGCCATGACGAGCGCAGTCAGACCGCTGGACTGATCGCGGCGCAGCGCCAGGGGCGCCGCCAGCGCGGGCCGAATCTCCCAGGCGACCGGGTGGGGCTCGTGCCGCCAGCGGCCGTCGCCGATGACCGCCACGGCGGCCTCGTCGCGGGGAAACATTTGCCAGACGCCCGCCGACCGCTGGGCCTCGAGGAACCCGGTCTCACCGCCGGGCTCCTGCCGCGCATAGACCCGCGAGGAGGTGAAACCCCCGGCGAAGTACGAGGCCAGGAAGAGCTCGAAACCGGGAAGCCGTTCCCGCGCTGTGACCGTGGTTGTGACGTCGAGCGTGTCGGCGGCCCTCCAGGCGTAGACCGCCCGCATTTCGAAGGGGCGGTCCTCGGTTGCCTCCCAATGGATCTCGACGCCGCCGTCCTCCGCGGGCGCCGCCGCGCTGGGCCATTCCCAGGCGGCGTTGCCGAAGCGGCGCTCCGAGGTGAAGACGCGGTAATGGGAGAGGACGCCGTAGGCGTCCGCGATCGGCGTCTGCGAATCGCTCCAGCGGAGCGGGGCAAGGCCCAGCGAACGCCCGTCGGGGCGCAGCGTACCCTCCAGGCTGCCGGTGGCGAAGTGCCATGCACCGCCATCTCCGAAGCGAAAGGCCAGTGCCGGCCGCTCCTCACCCCCTGCCGGCTGTCCGAGGAGCACGACGATCCCAAGCCAACCCAAGAGACATCGCATGCTGGTCATCGGAGTCTCTCCGCAGTGTGGAATTTCTTCGGCCGGGCGGCTTTGCGCACCAATCCGGCCTGCCAAGGGACGTCTCCACAAACGCGGCACCGCACCGAGGCCTGTGCGGCGTACTCTGTGTTTGGTACGCGGCACAGGCCCTGTGCCGTGCGTGTTCGAGCCGAACCTGCCAGGAAAGCGGCGGTCAGCCTATCAACCGGCCCCTCCCATGGCCCGTCCACACCTACGCGGCACCGCACAGAGGCCTGTGCGGCGTACTCTCAAACGTTCGACGTCATGCCCGGCACGGCGCAGACGGGGTACACGCCATCGGCGTCGGGCGCCGTGGGGGGGTCCATGTCCCAGGTACACTCCTCCACTGGCGGCGGCAGCACGTAGTCCGATTCAACGGCCTGCTCCCAGGTAATCTCCTGTCCGCTGTAGCAGGAGAGCTGTCCCATGATGGCGACCAGGGTGCTGCGGGTCATGTAGTCGCCGCAGTGGATGGGGCTCCCTTCGCGGATCGAGCGGAAGAACTCGCGGTGCTCGTCCAGATAGGGGTTGTTGCCGGGGCCGGAGTAATTCCAGGCGTTCTCGCCGGTGATGCGACCGGCGAGGGGGTAGGCCGTCCCCTTGCTCCCCATGATGATGCTGGAGTTCTCGTTGTAGCAGTTGAGCGTGGTGCGGCAGTTGGCGTAGATCCGCGTGCCGTTCTCGTAATGGTAGACGAC
>SKOZ01000011.1 GCA_007119795.1 Planctomycetales bacterium
GGCGCGGCTGGCGGCCGCCGAGGCCGCCCTGGCCCGGGCTCAGCCGGCCGCCGGCGCGCAGCCCGACAGGAAGGCCGCCAAGGGACTGCAGCGGCTGCGGGCTGCGGCCGATGAGGCCCGCAGCGAGGTGGCGGCCTGTGAAGACCTCATCGCGGCCGTCGAGGACGATCCCACCCTGGCTCACCTGGCGGCCGAACACCCGCGCATCGGCGAGGCGGTTCTCGAAGAGACGGCCCTGCTGCACGCGGGCGACGCCGAGCGCCTGGCCCTCTGGCGGGAGTTCCTGCCCAAGTGCATGGACGAAATCGAGCGCGTCTACCGCCGCCTGGGTGTCGCCTTCGACTACACCCTGGGCGAGAGCTTCTACCAGGACCAGCTGGCGCCGATCGTCGAGGACCTCCTCGCCAAGGGGATCGCCCGCGAGAGCGAAGGGGCCACGTGCATCTTCCTCGAAGGGCATGACGTCCCGATGCTCATCCGCAAGCGGGACGGGGCCTTCCTCTACGCCACCACCGACCTGGCCACGCTCCGCTACCGCATGGAGCGGTTCGCCCCCGATGCCATCCTCTACGTGGTCGATCACCGCCAGGGCCTGCACTTCGAGCAGCTCTTCGCCGCCGCCCGGCGGATGGGCTACGGGGAGGTGGAGCTCCGGCACGTCAGCTTCGGCACCGTACTCGGCGAGGACGGCCGCCCCTTCCGGACCCGCTCAGGCGATACCGTCGGCCTCGAGGGGCTGCTCGACGAAGCGGTGCGCCGCGCCCGCGCCATTGTCGATGCCAACGACGACGCCAAGGCGGAGGGGCCCGAGCTCAGCGAATCGGAGCGGGCCCGCGTTGCCGAGCGCGTGGGCATCGGCGCCCTGAAGTACGCCGACCTGGCGCAGAACCGCACCAGCGACTACGTCTTCAGCTACGAGAAGATGCTGGCCATGAATGGGAACACCGCCACCTACATGCAGTACGCCTACGCGCGCGTGCGGAGCATCTTCGCCCGCGGCGGCGTGGACGCCGCTGCCCTGCGGCAAGGCGGCGGTGCCCTCCTGCTCGTGGAGCCGGCGGAGCGGGCCCTGGCCGTCGAGCTGCTCCGCTTCGGCGAGGCCCTCGAGATGGCCGTGGCCGACTACCGGCCCAACCAGCTCACGGCCTGCCTCTTCGATCTGGCCAACCGCTACTCGGCCTTCTTCGAGCAGTGCCCCGTCCTCAAGGCACCAACCGCCGAGTTGCGGACCAGCCGCCTGCTCCTCTGCGACCTGACCGCGCGAACGATCGGCCTGGGGTTGCACCTTCTGGGGATCGACGTGGTCGAGAAGATGTGAGCTGCCCCGCCCGCGCGTGGGCCGGTGAGGTCGCCCAGCGTCCGGCAAGGTGGGAGGCAGGCTGGGCCTCGCAGCGAGTCAGACAATCGCCCTTGCCTGCCAAGGGGAGAGCAAGACCGCTGCGTGCCATTGGGGTGCCACAGTTGGGGGCAAGCGTCCACACCAGGATGCCCCCTCGCAGGGCCGTATTCTCGGCCCCCGGGTACAGGGCAGCGTGTGTGCCTTCGTGGGGGCCGGCTCGCGGGCATAGGATCGTCAGGAGCCGGCTTCGCCCGGTTCCCCGGATGCCCTATAATGGTGGTGTTGAGGAATCCACCCTTCGTCTGCTCATCTGCCAGGAGCCCTGCCGCGGTGCAAGTGCTGAAATACCCCCATCCCGTCCTCTTCCACAAGTCGAAGCCCCTGCGTCGCGTCGACGCCGAACTGGCGCGGTGGATCGAGGAAATGTTCGAATTGATGTACGAGCACCGCGGCATCGGATTGGCCGCCAACCAAGTGGGGCTTCCCTACCGCCTGATGGTCGTCAACCTCAAGTCGGACCCCGCTGAGAAGGACGACGAACACGTCTTCATCAACCCGGTGGTCGTCCGCCGCAGCGGCTCCGCCGAGGCCGAAGAGGGATGCTTGAGCTTCCCGGACGTAAACGCACCGGTAACCCGGCCCGAACGTGTCCAGGTCACCGCCTTCAACCTTCGCGGTGAGCAGGTGGACTACAATCTCGGCGGGCTCTTTGCGCGGGCCGTCCAGCACGAGGTCGACCACCTCGACGGCATCCTTTTCATCGACCGCCTCAGCCCGGCGGCCCTTCTTTCCATCCGCGAGGAACTCGAACAGCTCCAGGCGGACTACACCGCCGGCCGACTCCGCGGCACGCTCCCCACCGACGAGGAGGTCGCCGCCGAGCTGGCCAGCCTCGAGCGGGTCCGCACCTGAGCGCCCCACCGGGGCGCCCAGGTCTGCTGCCCCCGGGCAGGTCTGCTTCCTACTTCACCTCATCGAGCGTCACCGGGTGCCGCTCCTGCGCGGAGATGAGCGCGGCCTCGAGCACGCGCTGCGTCTGGTAGGCGTCGTTGAAGTCGGGAATGGGAACGGTCGGTTCCTGGCCGCCGAGCACGCGGAGGATATCGTAGGCCTGGTTCGTGAATCCGTGCTCGTAACCGATGATGTGGGCATCGGGCCACCAGTTGGCTACGTAGGGGTGGTCGCCGCCATGGGTACACATGATGGTGCTCCAGCCCTGCACGGCGCGGGGCAGCGTGGCGTCGTAGAACTCGAGCTCGTTCATCCGCTCGAAGTCGAACTTCAGGGCCCCCTTCGTGCCGTTGATCTCGAACTGGTTGCGGTTCTGATTGCCGGTGGCCTGGCGGGCGGCCTCGAAGTTGGCCACGGCGCCGCCGGAGAAACGCGCGAGGAAGAGGACCGTATCGTCCACGGTCACCTCGCCCATCTGCTCGGCGCCCGATGCCCCGGCGACGAGCCCTCCCGCCGCCCCCGCGCTGGGAACCTTCCGCTGTTTGATAAAGGTCTCGGCGATGGCACCGCAGATCTCCGTGATCTCCTGGCCGGTGACGAAGCGGGTCATGTCGATGATGTGGGCGTTGAGGTCGCCGTGGGCCCCGGAGCCCGCCAGATTCTTGTCGAACCGCCAGAGCAGGGGAATCGAATCGTCCGCCCAGTCCTGCAGGTAGGAGGCTCGCACGTGGCGGATCTCGCCGATCTTCCCCTGCTTGACGAGTTGATGGGCCAATGCCACGGCCGGACAACGCCGGTAGTTGAACCAGACGAAGGTCTTCACGTTCGCCTTCTTGGCGGCCTCGACCATCTCGCGGGCGTCGGCCAGGGTGCCGGCGATGGGCTTCTCACAGGAGCACGGCTTACCCGCTGCGATTGCCGCGCGAGCCACCGGCGCATGCATGAAATTGGGCGTCACCACGTCGACGAGGCCGATTTCGGGGGAGGCGACCGTCTGCTCCCAGTTCGTCGAGGCGTTCTTCCACCCCCAATTGTCGGCGAAGGCCTGCGGGTTTTCTGCCTCCTGGCCGAAGGCGGTATGCATGACCGGCGTTAGCGGCGGCTGGAAGAACCTGCCCACCTGCCCCCAGGCGTTCGAGTGCGTCCGTCCCATGAATCCCTGGCCGATCAGGGCCACGTTGATCGTTGCCATCTGAAGCCTCCTTCGTGAACTTTGAGTCGTGATACGGGCCGCCCTGGGACGAGTTCAGGGGTTGCGCCGGCGCCGCCGAGCCCCCGGGGCGGGCCACGCGCGGGCGCCCTCCAAGGCGGTATGGCTGCCGCCCAGTGTGGGCGGTTATAGCCGATTGCGCGCGCTTTGCAAGAGGCCCCCGGCCGGACGGCATCACGAGCCCGGCGGAGCAGGTTCCGCGGGGGACCACCCCATCGGGGTGGTGTTCTGCGATGCTTCCCTTAGTGGTAGAATCGCGGGAACCGGGTGGCGCAAGAGGCATCGCTTTCGGTTGGGTGCCCCCCTGTCTGCGATCCCTTGGGGGTAGTAGCCCTGCTTAGGGGGCAGGTTGATTGACCCGCATTTTCTTGGGAGCCCATCATTCGGAATGACCCATTCGAGAACCAAACGACCTTTTGCTGAAGCCCTCGCTGAAGGGGGGCTCGTTTTCGATGGAGCCATGGGGACCGAGCTCTACCGGCACCATGTCTTCACGAACCGCTGCTTCGACGAGCTCTGCCTCTCCGACCCGCGGTTGATCCGCCAGATCCACCAGGAGTATTGCGACTCCGGGGCCGACGTGCTCACGACGAACACCTTCGGCGCCAATCGGGTTGCCCTGGGCCGTTTCGGCCTCGCCGAGCAACTCCGCGAGATCGTCGTCGCCGGGGCGCGGCTGGCCCGTCAGGTGGCCGACGCCGCCGAGCGGCCCGTCTATGTCGCCGGTTCCATCGGCCCGCTCCCCACGCAGCCGCAGTTCGAGAGCCAGTTCGAGGCCATGGTCGTCGAGCAGGTCGAGGCGCTCGCGGCCGGGGGCGCCGACTTCGTGATCTTCGAGACCCAGAGAACGCGCCACGCCATGGAGCGGTGCGCAGCGGCGATGCGCTTGGCCCCGCCGATCCCCTTTGTGCTGTCGTTCGCTGTGGTCGCCGGTGAATCGGTGTCGGGCGAGTCGATCTCCGGAGAGCTCCTCGAACGCCTCGTTGCCCCGTTGCCGGAGGGCCCGCCGCAGCCGATTGCCTGGGGAATGAACTGCGGCAGTGGTCCCGACGGCCTCTTGGAGGCGGTGGAGCGGGCCGTGGAGATCACGGAACGTCCGCTGATCGTGCAGCCCAACGCAGGGATACCGCGCGAAGTCGACAACCGCCGCATCTATCTCTGCTCGCCCGAATACCTCACCACCTACGCCCGCCAGTACGTCAACATGGGGGTCGAGGCCGTGGGCGGCTGCTGCGGGACCTCGCCGGAGCACATCCGCGAACTGGCAGCGGCCATCCGGCCGCTGGCCCGCACGCGGAGCAAGCCCATCCTCGTGGCTGCCAAGGAGAGCGTCGTCGAAAAGCCGCCGGCCTTCTTCGCCGAGAGATCGCGCCTCGCCGCACGCTTGGCGGCCGCGGAGTGGGTGACCACCGTGGAGCTTACCCCGCCGCGGGGCTACGACCTGGCAGCGACGATCGAGAAGAGCCGCACCCTCAAAGAGCACGGTGTGGATGCCATCAATATCCCGGACGGGCCGCGGGCCAGCTCGCGAATCTCGCCGCTGATCACCGCCGAGCGGATCCTGCACGGCGCCGGCATCGAGCCCATCCTCCATTTTTGCTGCCGCGACCGCAATCTCATCGGCATGCAGGCCGACCTGCTCGCCTGTGCCGCGGTGGGAATCCACAACATCCTCTTCGTCACCGGAGACCCGCCCAAGCTTGGCGACTATCCCCACGCCAGCGGCGTCTTCGACACGGACGCGATCGGCATGGCCGCCGTCCAGCGGCGCCTGAACCGCGGCGTGGACATCGGCGGCCAGGCGATCGACCCGGTCACGGCGGCCGTGATCGGCGTGGGACTCGACCCCACCGCCCTCGACCGCCGCCGCGAGCTGGAACGATTCCGCCTGAAGGTCGAGGCCGGCGCCGAGTTCGCCATCACGCAGCCGGTCTTCGACTCGGAGACCCTGCTCCGCTTCCTCGACGAAGTCGAGCAGTACGGGATTCCCATCATCGCGGGCATCTGGCCGCTGGCCAGCTATCGCAACGCGCAGTTCATGCAGAACGAGGTTCCCGGTGTGGAGATCCCACCAGCCGTGATGGAGCGGATGGCCACGGCGGGGACCCGCGAGGAACAGCTTGCCACGGGGGTGGCCGTCGCCCGCGAGGCCGTGGCCCGCATCCGCGACCGCGTGGCCGGCATCCAGGTCAGCGCTCCGTTCGGGAACATCAGCACCGCCCTGGCTGTTCTCGAGGGGGAGGCGCCGGCCCCACGCGATGCGAGGAAGACGGACGACGCCAAGGAGTCCGTTCAGCATCCCACGAACCGCGGATGATGGATGATACGGATACCCATGAAGGAATACCGCGTCGGCATCCTGGGCTTCGGCTTCATCGGCAAGGTCCATGCCTACGCCTACCGAACGCTGCCGTTCTATTGCGATCCTGTGCCGCTGGCCGCCCGCCTCACCCACGTGGTCACCAGCCGCACCGAGACGGCCGAAGCAGCCCGCCGGCTGATCGGGGCGGATCGGGCCGCCACCGACCACCGGGAGGTGACCGAAAACCCGGATGTGGACATCGTCCACATCTGCACCCCGAATCACCTGCACGCCGAGGCGCTCCTCGCGGCGATCCGTCACGGCAAGCACATCTACTGCGACAAGCCGCTCTGCGCCGACGCTGCCGAGGCCGAGGCTGTCCGTGCCGCCTTGGCCGATTACCGGGGCACGGCGCAGATGACCTTTCACAACCGGTTTTTCCCCGCCACGCTGCGGGCGAAGGCGCTGGTCGAGGAGGGCGCGCTGGGGCGCATCCTTCAGTTCCGGGCCGCCTACCTGCACAGTGGGAACGTCGATGCCGCCGCACCGGCGCGCTGGAAGCTCACCCGTGCCGGCGGTGGCGGTGTGATTGCCGATCTTGCGTCGCATGTCGTCGATCTGGTCGATCACCTCATCGGTCCCTTGGCTGCCACCTGCGCCCTGACGACGACCGCTTACCCGGAGCGACCCGCCGTGGGCGACCCCAGCCGCCGCGTGGCGGTGGATGCCGAGGACTGCGTGCTCGCTCTGGCGCGGATGGAGAGCGGGGCCGTGGGGACCGTCGAGTCCTCCAAGCTGGCCACCGGCAGCGAGGACGAGCTGCGGCTGGAGATCCACGGCACCGGCGGGGCCATCCGCTTCAACCTCATGGACCCGCACCACCTCGAATACTGCGACGCCTCGGTGCCCCACCGGCCGTTGGGTGGCACGCGGGGCTTCCTGCGGATCGCCTGCGGCCACCGCTACGAAGCGCCGGCCACCTCCTTTCCCAGCCCCAAGGCCTCCGTGGGCTGGCTCCGCGCCCACGTCGAGTGCCTTGCCCATTTCCTCCGTGCCGTAGCCGCCGGGCAAGCGGCGCAGCCCGACCTCCTGCAGGGCGTGCGCGTCCAGCAACTCATGGAGAGCTTACGGCTATCGGCCGAAGGCCGGGGATGGGTCGACGTTTGACGGGCACCGTGTCCTGCGCTCGAAACGGCGTATCCGCGGGGCCCCGGAATAGTCCACTCGCCTCGGAACGAACCCGTCTTGTGAGAGTGGTAGAGCGCCGGGCAGGTTGCTCTGTGGAAGGGTGGTGCAATAGTCCCTAGTGGTGCCTTCTCCCTTGACGGAAGGGGACAACGGCGGGGATAATAGAGAAGAGTGGGGGATAATGGTGGCCTTGATTCCGCGCCCGGCCGTTCGGCAGTCTCTTCGGCGGAAAACCTGAGGGGCCTTGGAGTGATCAGCCATGGTCCAAACCCCTGACGACCTCTCGCGGCGGGGTTTCCTTGAGCGGCTGGGGTGGAGTTACGCGGCCGGGGGGCTGGCCGGCTCCGGTGCCCTCTGGCCGGCGTTGGCCGGGGCGCTCGACGAGGAGAACTCGGGGCCCATCGACTGCGGTCCACCCCCCCAAGCGCAGCCGCATAGTCGCACCGGGGGCGAGTCGTTCCCCCCACTGCCACTGCCGGTAACGCCCCTGCGGCGGACCGAGCGGAAGCGTCCACCGGCCCCGCCCGCCTTGATCGGCAAGATAGCATTAGGCCCCGTCCGCTGGATCACCCGTGACGGCCGCCGCACACAATACCGCGACTGGATGACCGATCCGGCCGACGTCGACGCGCTCCTGAGCTGGACCAACGAACGGCTGGGGATCCACTATCGGGCCGTGGAGACCGAATTCGAGCACTTCAGCTTCGATCCCCGCGAGTTGCCGTGCCTGCTCTTCGCCGGCCACAACCATTTCGAGCTCTCCGATCCGGTCCGCGCCGCCCTGGCCCGCTACGTGCTCGATGGCGGCATGATCCTCGGCGACGCCTGTTGCGGCTGGAGCGACTTCACCGAGTCGTTCCGCAGCGAGATGGCGCAGATCTTCCCCGATCGCCCCCTGCGGAAGATGCTCCCCGAGGAGCCGGTCTTCGCTTCCTATTACAAGCTGGGCGATTTCCAGTACAAGGATGGCGAAGGGACCGTGGAGAGCGGCGCCCCCTGCCTGGAGTCGATCGACGTCGGCTGCCGCAGCGCGGTGATCTTCTCGCCGGTCGACCTGACCTGCGGCTGGGACGGCCACGAACACCCCCGCGGCCGCCGCGTGGTGATCGATCAGGCCCGGCAGATCGGGGCCAACCTGGTGACCTATCTGCTGGGATCGTACCAGCTCGGCCGTTTCCTGAGCACGACGCGCGTCTACTTCGAGGCCGACGCTCCCACGCGCGACGACTTCGTCTTCGCCCAACTGATCCACGACGGCGACTGGGACCCCGACCCCTCGGCCGTCCACAACCTGCTGAAGTTCGCCCGCGACAACTCGACGCTGGGAGTCAAGTTCACGCGGGAGAACCTTCATCTTACCGACCCGCAGGCCGTCACTTGCCCGATGCTCTACATCACCGGCCACCGCGAGTTCACCTGGTCGAACGACGAGACCGCTATTCTCCAGCGGTACCTCCGCGCCGGAGGGTTCCTGCTGGCCGACTCCTGCTGCGGGCGGACCGCCTTCGACCTGGCCTTCCGCCGCGAGCTGGCCAAGGCCCTCCCCGAGCACCGCCTGGAGCGTTTGCCCGCCGATCATCCCTTGCTGAGCAGCCATTACACGATCGACCGCATCCAGTACACTCCGCGGGTCCACGAGGATTTCGGCCCCCTCGATGCCGCGGAGCTGGAAGGGATCACCCTCGACGGCCGCCTCGCCGTCCTCTACAGCCGCTTCGACCTGGGCAACGGCTGGGAGCAGTTCCCCCATGCCTACAGCTACGGCGTGATGGAGGGGGATGCTCTGCGGATCGGCACCAACGCCATCGTCTACGCCTTGACCCACTAGCATCAAGCTCCGGGTCGGCAGCGAGCCGAAAGGAACAAGTCATGATCTATCGAGGCCGTGTGGAAAACGGGGTGATCCGTTTGGAGAATGCCTCGGAGTTGCCCGAAGGAGCGGAGGTGGAGGTGCGTCTGCTCGAGGAGGATTCGCTGCAGCACCGTGAAGGAGAGGTGCCCAGTGTTTGTGAGAGTTTGAGAGACTTCGTGGGCAAGGCAGAAGGGCTGCCGCCGGATGCTTCCCTCAACCTCGACCACTATCTATACGGGGCACCGAAACGGTGACCAGACCGGTATTCGCCGACACCTCCTTCTACGTGGCGCTGGTAAACCCGCGCGACTTGGCACACGCGAAGGCCATGCAAATCGGCGAAAGGATTCGCGGTCCGGTCTGGCTGACCGACTTCATCCTGCTGGAGCTGGGAAATGTCCTATCCCGTCCCGGGCAACGCGATCTGTTTGCCAGGATGGTGGAACGTCTCCGATCGGACGCCAATGTGCGAATCATCCCCGCCTCGCGAGAACTGCTGGATCGCGGCCTAGGCCTTTTCTGCCGGCGAGCAGACAAGGCATGGTCACTAACCGACTGCATTTCATTTACGATCATGAAAGAAGGAAGATTGGCAGACGCGCTCACGACGGATTTCCATTTCGAACAAGCTGGTTTCACAGCATTACTGCGGTAAGGACCATGGTGCTGCACATCAGCACGCGCCCAATTGACGGGGAGCTCGATTGATGTCGCCCGCGGCAGAAACGATCCTGGAACGTCTCGATGCGGCGCGGCAGCGGTGGTGGCTGTTCTCCTTCCTGGCCACCACGGTGCTGGCGCTGACCGTGTCGCTGGGCCTGTTGTTCGCCTTCCTGGCGGTGGACGCCGTGTGGCGGCTTTCGCAGGGGGTCTTGGCGGGGCTGGCGGTAGTCTGGCTGGGGGTCACGGCGGGGCTGATCGCGCTGGTGGTCCGCCGGCTCCTCGTCCGCCAACGGTCGCTGGAGGCGACGGCCCGCCGCGTGGAATTCGAGGTTCCCGAACTGGGGAGCGACTTGATCAATCTCGTGCAGTTTGCCGAATCGGCCGACGGCGACGCCTTCCGCCTCGCGGCGCTCGAGCAGGCGGCGCGGCGGGTCGGGAGTGTCCGCTTCGAGCAGGCGGCGCAGCGGGAGAGCCGCGCGGCGCGGTTCCGCCACTGCATGCAGACGCCTCGCGACCTGGCCGAGTCGTGCGTGCTCTTCGCGTTCCTCCTGGGCGTGGGCATCCTCGCGCAGATGCTCCTGCCCAACTGGAGCTCGGCGGCCAGCCGCCTGATGCGGCCCTGGGAATTCGTCCCCTCGGTCGGTGCGGTGCAGATCCTCGAGGTGACGCCGGGCGATACGGAAGTCCTGCTCGGCGAGGGGCTCGTCATCACCGCCCGCCTCGACAACCCCGGAGCCGCGCCCCACCGCGGCCGGCTCTTCGTTGCTTCGGGAAAGGACGGGGAGAACGAGCTTCCTATGACGGCCGACGAAGACTACGGCGAGTACCGCCTCCGCATCCCTTCCGTCTCGGAGCCGATGACGTACCGCCTGGAGATCGGCGATTCGCAGACGCGCCGCTACCGCGTCGGCGTCCGCGAGCGTCCGAGCGTTGCCGAGGTGGAGATCCGCTACGAATATCCCGCTTACCTGGGGCGCGGCAGCGAGGTCCGCGTCCAGCCCACCGCCGATCTGGCGGCGCCCCAGTTCGCCGTGGCCGAGTTGGCCATCCGCCCCGCCAGGCCCATTGCCGACGGTCACCTGGTGCACGAGGGGCAGCGCGTGGCCGGCCGTGTCGAGAACGACGGGGAACGGCTGGTGGCCCGGTTGCCCTTGGTCGCCGACGGCACCTTCACCATCCACCTGGTCAACGACGCCGGCCATACCGACCCCCAACCCCGCCCCAACCGCATCCGCGTCACGGTGGATCGCCCGCCGACCGTCGAGCTTCTCAAGCCGCCGCGGCAGTCGTCGGTTGCTCCCGGCTCCCAGATGGATCTGGCCGTCCGTGCCACCGACGATTACGGGCTGGGCCGCGTGCGGCTCGAGTCGTCCATCCGCCGCGAGGGGGCCGTGGAGACGGCCTCGCCCTCACCGATCCACGCATGGAACGACCTGGCAGGCCGCGCCACGGCCGTGCTCAACCACCGCTGGACGCTTCCCGACGACCTGGCAGCCGGCGACGAGGTTCTCGTGCGGGCCGTGGCCTGGGACCAGCGCAACGTGAGCCGCTTCGGCCTCGACCTGGGGCCTCAGGAGGCGGCGGGCACGTGGCACACCATCCGGATCGTCGATGCCGCCGCCCAGGCAGAGGCGGCCGTGCGCCGCATTGAGAGCGTTCGCGCGCGGCTCATGCGGATACTCGAGAAGCAGCTCCGGGCGCAGGTCCGCGCCGCTGACCTCGTACGGCAGGACCGCATCGAGGAGGCGGCCACCCGGGCCGCGGAAGTGCGTGTCCAGCAGGTGGATATCCACCGGGCCACCGTGGAACTGGTCGAGTCGCTCGACGCCGAGACCGAGCCGGCGGCCGATGCGCCGCCGACCATGCGGCGGGCCCTGGGGCGGCTGGCCACGGAGCAGATGGCGGCAGCCGTTCGCCACGGCGACCGGCTGGTCGGCGTTCGCCGATTGGAGGAAATGGCGGCGCCGGCTGCCGAACTCCTCACGGTGCAGGGAGAGATCGTCGAGGAGTTGCGGCGCCTCCTGGGCGTCGCCCGGCGCGTCCAGCGCGAACTCGTGGCCGAGATGCAGCCACGGCCTGCGGGGATGCTCCCCGACGACGGCGTCGCTGCGCTGGAAGACCTCGCGGAGCGGCTCGACGAGGCCCTCGAAACCCAACGGCGGGTCGTCGAAGCGGCCGAAGACCTCGCCAAGCGGCCCGTCGAAGATTTTTCCGAGGAGACCGAGCAGCTCCTCAAGGATATGGCCGCCGCCGAAGACGACTGGTCGCGTTTTATGAACGAGCTGGCCACCGACCTGAGCAAGCTCCCCGACCAGGACTTCGCCAACCCCTCGGCGCTCGAGGAGCTGATCGAGATCCAGACCGAGATACGCATGGCCGAAGACGCCCTTGTGGAGAAGACCGTCGACATTGCCGTGCCGCTGGAACAGCTCGGCACGGAGATGGCCGAGGAGCTGCAGACGAACCTGGAGAAATGGCTCCCCGATACACCCGACCGCGAGCGCTGGAGCCAGGAGGAGATGCTCAGCGACGCCGAAAAGGAGGCCCCCATGGCCGAGCTGCCCGGCGAGCTCGAGGACCTCATCGGCGAGCTGATGGAAGAAGAGGAGGCGCTCTTCGACGAGATGGAAGACGTCTCCAGCAGCCTGGCCGACTCGCTCGACGCCGGGGCGGGCTGGGACGTCCTGGACGGGCCCATCTCGAACATGAGCGCCAAGGGCTCCACGGGAAACCGCCTGCCGAACACCAGCGAGATCGGCGGCCGCAGCGGGGAGGGCCGCTCGGGCAGGTCGAGCGGCGAATTCGTCAGCGAGGAGGCCGTGGGCAAGGGGGGCCGCATGACGCCCAGCCGCCTGACGCCCGACCCGTTTGTCGCCGGCCAGGTCGAGGATCACAGCCGGGATCCTACCGGCGGCGCCACCGGCGGCGGCAAGGAGAGCGGGCAGGGGGGTGAAGGGCTCGAAGGTCCCCAGCGCCGCCCCCCCGGGCCCCGCGAGCTGGAGCGGCTCGCCGGCCGCCAGGCCGCGCTGCGGAACAAAGCCGAGGGGCTCGATCTGGCCTTCGAGATCATGGAGTACCATCGCACCGACCTGGCGCGGATGATCGAGGTCATGGCCCAGGTGGAGCGCGACCTCCGCGCCGGCCGCTACCAGAACGCCCTCCGCCAGCGGGAAGTGCTGCTCGAGGGGCTGGGGAACATCAAGCAGTACGTCGAAGGCGAGTTCACCGTCCGCCAGGACGCCACGGCGAACCTCCCCTCGGACCTCCAGAAGGACATCCTCGGCAGCGTCCAGGAAGCCTCGCCTCCCGGCTGGGAAGAACTCAACCGCCGCTACTTCCGCCGCCTCTCCAGCGGCGCGGGGCCGCAGGAGGATCTCGACGAATGACCACATTCACCTTGTCGTCTCCACAGAAAAAGCAGTTCGCGTTGCACGGACTGCACCATACCGGCCGCATGCTGCGAATCACAAACCAACGCGCTGGCGGACCGGCCACTTCCTGACTTCACGGCGACGGCGGCGCCGCTTGTGTCGGAAACGCCAGCAAACGCGAGCGACTCGTATGCGATCGAAAGTAGTCAGCCGGGGCAAACCGCGTCGGCCGATGCGGCGCCAAGCGAGTAGCTGGGCCGGCATGCTGGCCCTGCTTTTCCTGGCGGCCCTGGCCGCTTCGGCGGCGGCCCGGGAGCCGCGAGTGGTGATCCCCTTCGACTTCGAGTCGCGGTTCGACGACGGCCGCTACGGGGCGATGGTGGGCGATCTCATCTGGCGGCGGCTGGACCGCGAAGGGGGCTTCATCCTCCCCGAGTCGATGCTCGAAGTCCGCAGCCTCGTCCGCCGCCGTAACCTCCACGTCAGCGGTTCCACGCCCCTGGACGAGGTGGGCCGCGTCGTCCGCGAGGACTTCGACGCCCACGTGGCCATCTTCGGCAGCGTCGAGCGGGTGCCGGGCCACCAGTGGGACGTCTACGACCTGACCATCAAGTGCGTCGATTTCTCCGAGAAACCCGAGGGTAAAGTGGTTTACGAGACCACGGCCCGAACCGAATCGGTCAGTGAGATCCCCCACCGGTACGTCCAGGAGATGCTCGATGCACTCTACGACCGCCGGCCCCAGGCGGAGTTGGGACCGGACCCGCTGGTCGAGCGGAACTGGGAGCAGAATCCGAACCTCGTCGTCGGCGACTTTCAGAGCGGCTCCGGCGGCGTTCCGCGCGGCTGGGAGCCGGTCGCCGGCCAGCAGCGCGAGCCCTTAGGCCGGCTCGTTCGCTGGCTGCCCGAGGCCGGCAACCCCGAGAACCGCGTCGTCCGCTTCACCTTCGACACCGCGGTGGGCGATACCACCGGAGTGATGTACTACAGCGACTGGTTCCCCTTGGAAGAGGGCGCCACCTACCGCTTCCAGTGCCGCTGGCGGAGCAACGGCCCCACGGCGATGGTCTTCATCAAGGGCTACGACGAAATCGCGGGCGAATACGCGGCGGACGCCGCCACGGCCGGTGGCAGTCCCAGTCACCTCCAGCGCCGCGAAGTCTACCGCTCCCAGGTGAACCTCGAGGGCGACAGGAACACCTGGAACACCCGCACCGAGGACTTCACTCCACGGCACACCCAGTTCACGCCCCGCTGGGGCCGCGTGATGCTCTATGCCTACCTGGGCGAAGGGGTGGTCGAGTTCGACGACGTGGTGGTCAAGCAGATCGTCCCCGCCTCGCCGGGGGCGGCCCCGAAGCGGCAGCGACCCTCACTGGAGACCGACGTTACCGTCGAGGACATCGAGAGCCGCCGTGCCCCCGCCGACCCTTCGCCCCGCACGCGGCCATAAAGGCGTGCCACGGCGTCGGGGTCGGCTCATTCGCCGCGGTACAGGCCGTGGCTGCGGATGTATTCCTCCACGGCCCGGGGCGTGCGGTAGCGGATGCTCCTCCCTTGGGCGACGCGGCGGCGGAGATCGGTGCTGGCGAGGTCCACCGCCGGCATCTCCACCTGGTGGCGGCGGAAGTAGCCGATCCGTTCGGCCGAGGCGATCTCCGCCAGGCAGCCGAAGTCCGGCTCGCCTACCCCGGCACGCCGCACGGCCACGGGCACGCTCAGTTCACAGATCCGCGCCGCCTGGCGCCAGTGGGGCAGGTCGTGGAGCATGTCGGCCCCGAGAAGGAAGAAGAGTTCCGCATCGGGTTCCACAGCGCGGAGACGGGTCAGCGTCTCCACGGTGTAGCTCACGCCGCCGCGGTCGATCTCATAGCGGCAGACGAAGAAGGGCTCGTACCCGGCGATCGCCAACTCGAGCATCATGGCCCGGTCTTCCGCGGACGCCTGGAGCTGTCCCTGCTTGTGCGGCGGGTCGGCGGCGGGGAGGAACCGGACGGCGTCCAGCGGGCACTGCTCGCGGGCCGACTCGGCCAGCAGCAGGTGCCCGAAATGGACTGGGTCGAAGCTCCCTCCGAATATTCCCACGCGCATGGGCAAGGTCCCTCACCGCCCCACCCGGGCCAGGAGACTGGCGACGTGGATGGCCTCGAGCATGCTCCCCGTATCCACTCGCCGCTGCCAGGCGATGTCGAAGGCGGTGCCGTGGGCCACACTGGTCCGCACGATGGGGAGGCCGAGCGTCACGTTCACGGCGCGGTGCATCCCCAAGAGCTTCAAAGCAATGTGGCCCTGATCGTGGTACATGGCCACCACGGCGTCGAAATCGCCGTCGCGCGCCCGCACCATCAGCGTGTCGGTGGGCAAGGGGCCGACCAGATCGATCCCCTCGTTCAAGCCGCGCTGGACGGCCGGGCGGATGATCCGCAGCTCCTCATCGCCGAAAAGCCCCCCCTCGCCACCATGAGGATTCAATGCGCACACGCCGATCCGCGGCCGGTAGGCGTTCACCCGGGTCACGAAGGCGTCGGCGAGGCGAATCTTGGCGAGGATGTTCTCCTCAGTCAATACGTCGAAGACCTGCCGCAGCGCCATATGGAGCGTAACGTGGACCACGGCCAGCCCGGAGCTCTGCCCCACCTCCTCGTTCGGTCCCAGGTAGAGCATCATGGCGAATTCGCGGGCGCCGCAAGTCTCGGCGAGCAGTTCGGTGTGTCCCGGATAGGAGACTCCCGCACGGCGGAGAGCCTCCTTCTGAAGAGGGGCCGTGGTGATGGCGTCCACCCGTCCCTCGAGGGCCAGGCGGGCGGCCTTGACCACCGCCTCGCAGGCAGCCCGACCGGCCCGCGGATCGATCGTGCCCGGCGCCACATCGAGCACGTCTTCGCCTCCGCAGCCGATGCAGGGGATCGCCCAGGGATTCGGTTCGGCCTCTTCCGGCGCGGTGATCTCCACCACCTCCAACTCCGTGTGCCAGAGCCGCACGGCACGGCGGAGGACCTCCGGACAGCCGACCACCAGCGGCCGACACCACTCGTGGACCACGGTCTCAATCCAGGCCCCGACGAGTAACTCCGGACCTACCCCCGCAGGGTCACCCATGGTCAGCGCGATGAGGGGACGGTCCTGGTTCATCGAAGTGTGGCCGGAAGAAGATCGGTTGCCCGCGCAACGCCTCTCTGTTTCAATATTTCGCTCCACCGCCTCGGGAGAATAGCCATGCGTGCCTGCGTCCAACGTGTCCGCCAAGCTCGGGTCACCGTAGGCGATGAAGTCTGCGGCGAGATCGGTGTGGGATTGCTGGTCCTCTTGGGGGTAAGCCACCGCGACACCGCCGTTGATGCCGACCTCTTGGCCGAGAAGCTCGCCGGGCTGCGGATCTTCGAGGACCAGGGGGGGAAAATGAACCTCGCGGTGGCCGAGGTTGGCGGGGCGGTGCTTGTGGTGAGCCAGTTTACTCTCCTGGCCGACTGCCGCAAGGGACGCCGTCCCAGTTTCACGGCCGCTGCCGTGCCCGACGATGCCCGCACCCTCTACGAGCACTTCGTCTCCCGGCTTCGGGGGGTAGGGCTTCCCGTGGCGACAGGCCGTTTCGCGGCGCGCATGGAGGTCGAACTGGTCAACGACGGCCCGGTGACCCTGGTCGTAGACAGCGAGCAACTGATACCCAGGGGACGCGGTTAGGGGCAATCCCCTGCTGCACAGTCCCTTCCCCCGCGGGATGGATCGGCGGTCCGCGCTCCACCGCTTCAAACAGCCGGCCCCCAGTCGCTAACCCTCTTCCGGCCGCTTGGGATCGACCAACCGATAATCGAGCCGCAAGTGGATCGCCTCGTCGGTCTCGTGGCGGTCGGTGATACGGTATTCATGCCGGAGATTGATGCCCGCCTCGGAGGCCGCCTCCAGCCCATGCTCCAGGCAGTACTGTACGGCCGCGTATGAAGGGCCGATCACCGACTTACCGGGGCAGCCGTACTCGGTGGCCATGTACCAACGGTCCGCCTGGCTGGACTCCCCCGGGTCGGGCGAGTGGCTGTCCAATCGGCGGCCGTCCTGGTGCCCCCCAAAAAAAGAAAGGATCACTCGTTTCATTGCTACGCTCCCACCAGCCGCTCCGGTCCGCGATTTGGCCACCCGTGCGGGGGTTCCCCGATCGATCCCTCTATTCTAACCGTTTCGCGCCTCCGGAAGCGACTGCCGGCACTGCCGCGGAGGCGCGGCACCGAGGCGGGCTGGCGACTCGTCTTCTTTGCCGCGGTGCGGTATGCTGGCAAGAAAGTCGGCCGAACCGCGACCCCTTCGACTCCAGGCCCCGGGGCGAGAAAGCCATCGAAATGGCGGTGCATCACAACGCTCGGCAGACGGGTGCGGCGCCGCGCCGGCGCCACATCGGCGCGGCGCGCCGGCTACTGCGGGTTCTGATTCTCTCGCTCCCGCCCGCGTGGGCCGGCAGCCCGGCTGCGGGCCAGGAGGCAGAGGGCGCGCTGCGACTGACGGTGCTCAGCTACAACATCCAGCATGGCCGCGGCATGGACGGGGAGGTCGACCTGGAGCGGATCGCCGCGGTGATCCGCCATACGGGAGCGGACGCGGTCTCTCTCCAGGAGGTCGACCGCCACACCCGGCGGACCGATCGCGTCGATCTGCCCGCCGAACTTGCCCGCCTCACGGGGATGGATGGGGTTTTCGAGCAGAACCTCGCCCTCTACCGGCCGGCGGCGCGGTGGCAGGGTGCTCGAGTGCCGCGTCATCGACGGGCCGCTGGCCTCCGACCATCGTCCCATCCTGGCTGTGCTCGAACTCCTGCCGGCCGCAGAGCGTTAGAATCGTAAGGGAAACAGCTCCTGCCCGGCGCTGGGGGGGGAGGCGGCGCTGGGCGAATCAACGACGAACCGAGAGTCCCCGGGGACTGGCGCCCCGCGGTGAGGGCCCCAAATCCCGTCTGCCCGCAAGACAAAGAAAGATTGGAGAAGATTCATGTCAAACCCTTGGACGCGACGCAACGCGAGATTCGGTCCGGGGGGCCTGGCCTTGTGTCTGTTGGTCGTTTTCGGTTGCGAGCCCCCGCCGCCGGATGAGACACTACCCAAGCCCGAGCCGCCTCCGGTGGTGCTCCCGCCGGCCGAAGAAGAGGAGGCGGAGCCGGAAGTGCCCTCGCCGCCCATGGAGGAGCCTGCCGAAGTTCCCGCGCCGTTCGAGTCGCCCCCCCCGGATCCCGAGCCGCCCGCCGACGCCGAGCCGCCGGAGGATTTGCCGACGCCGGAGGAGCCGGAATTCGACGAGGAGCTCCTCTACGAGCCCCCGCCGCCGCGCGAGACCGACGCCCCCTACATCCCCCCCACTCCGCCCTACGACCTGGGCGATCCCCTCGTCGAAAACGTGGAAGCCCTGCGCCCCCTTCACGAAGAAAACCCCGTCTGGATCGACGTCGAGGGGCAGCGATTGGTCATGGTGGGTGTCGTCTGTCAGCGGCGGGCCCCGCTCGAGATGTTCGCCTGCCTGGTGAACACGAAAGAGCACGAGGCGATCGTGGCGGTACCCACGCACGCCCAGGACGTCCACGCCGGTCTGCTGGTGCTCGGGGCCGAGGTGGGGCGTCCCGTGCGGTATTATCCTGAATACGTTCCGGCGAGCGGCACGGAGGTGGAAGTGACCGTCGCCTACCGCGACGAAGACGGGCAGATTCACCAATACCGCGCCCAGGAATGGATCCGCCATCGCGAGACGGGCAAGCCGATGGAGTATCCCTGGGTGTTCGCTGGAAGCGGGTTCTGGGAGGATCCGCTCACCGGGAAGATCCATTACCAGGCGGAATCCGGCGATTTCATCTGCGTGGCCAACTTTCCTTCGGCAATGCTCGACCTCCCGGTAAAGAGCTCTCAGGACAATGCCCTGCTCCTCTTCGAACCCTGGACGGAACGAATCCCCGAGGTGGGGTCGCCGGTGACGGTGACCCTCACACCGCTTTTGGAGACGCGGCCCTCCGCAGAGGAGGCCCCCGCCGATTCCCAGGAGCCGGGGCCGCCCGCGGACGAGCCGGCTCCGCCTCACGACGTTTCCGACGACGACGCCTGAAAGAGGGTTTGCTCATGGAGAAAAGGAATCCGGTGTCTCGGCGGACGCTGCTGGCCGGCGGCGCCGTTGCCGCTGGTATGGCAGGGCTGCGGCACGGTTGGGCGAGCAGCCGGCAGACCTCGGAGCAGCCGATGGTCGATTGCGGCTTCCCCGGCGGCAATATCGTCCTCGAGCGGATCGAGGGAGACGAAGTCTATCTCCACCAGGACCAGCGCGACACGCCCGATTTCTGGTTTTACTGGTACTTCCGCGTCCGCGGGGCCGCCGGACGCGAGTTGGCCTTCCACTTCACACGAGGTGACGTGCTCACCTCGGCGGGCCCGGCGGTGAGCGCCGACGGCGGGGCGAACTGGTCGTGGCTCGGCCGGCAGTCGTCCGAACCCACCTTCCGGTATGCCTTCGGCGAGACGAACGACAGTGTCCGCTTCTGCCTTGCCGTACCCTACGTCGAGGCCGACCTGATGCGCTTTCTGTCCCGCTACCGGGATCACCCCCACCTCCGCGTCGACCACCATGCCACCACCCGGAAAGGGCGCCGCACGGAGCGCCTCCACGCGGGCCGCCTGAATGGCACGCCGCGACATCGCGTCCTCCTCACCGTGCGCCACCACGCCTGCGAGACCATGGCGAGCTGGTCCCTCGAGGGGATCCTCGAGGCCGTGCTGGCCGATGACGAAATCGGCCGCTGGTTTCGCGAGAACGTGGAGATCGCCGCCCTCCCCTTCATGGACAAGGACGGCGTGGAAGAGGGCGACCAAGGGAAGAACCGCCGGCCGCACGACCACAACCGCGATTACCTGGAGACGAGCATCTACCCGGCCGTCGCCGAGCTTCGCCGCTTCGCCCCCGCCTGGTCCGAAGGGCGGCTCGCCACCGCCCTCGACATGCACTGTCCCTGGATTCGCGGGGGCGGCGAGGGGCGCGGGAGCAACGAGCAGGTTTTCTTCGTCGGCCATCCGGATCCGGAGGTCTGGGAGGAGCAACAGGCCTTCTCCCGGACTCTGGAAGCCGTGCAGGCCGGCCCCCTGCGTCACGAGAGCCGCTTCAACATTCCCTGGGGAGAAAGCTGGAACACGGGCGAAGAGCCGCGGAGCTGTTCTCGCTGGGCTGCCGGGCTCCCCGGCATCCGCGTCGCTGCGACCATCGAAATCCCCTACGCACTGGTCGGCGAAAAAGAGGTTACCGTGGCCGGCGCCCGCCTGCTCGGGCACGACCTCGCCCGGGCCATGCGGGTCTACCTGGAGTCGTAAGTCTTTGGTGGGTGGCGAGGTAAGAGAGGCGAGATGGTAGGGTGCGGGTTTCCCGCTCCTCTTGAATGGGGTGAGTGGCGTCGGCACGCCCATTGCGGTCTCCTTGTTTAAGAGTACCGCGGAAGCGACGCCGCGCACGCAGTCACCAGCAACCGGCCGATGTCGCTCGGCAGCCCTCTCTTGCCGCTCTCCCGGTGGTGTCCAAGGTATGGCGGCGAGTCCGTGGAGTGGAGAAGCTGACGGGAAAAGGGCAATTCCCGGAGTTCACCCCGGCAAACAGCGATCTTTAGTTCGCAGGTAAGGATCGATTCTGATTGCCGCGGGCTCCGTGCGCCGAAATAATGCAGTGTGAACGGGTTGAGAAGTCGGATCGCGCACCGACCCGCAGGCCGGACCGTTCCCAGTGGAAGGCGTCGCACTTGCCCGCGGGCCGTTGCCTCCGCCGGCTCGTCGCAGACACAAGGCCCCGGGCCGCGCGGCCTTGGGGCGGCGGTTGTGTTGCAGTCCCCCTATACACCATCGCGGGAAGTCTATGGACATCGGGTTGCTGCTCAACACCGAGCCGATCCGCGGCGTGGGTGTGCTGGAGCCGATTTGCGTGGAGCCCCAGACCCCCGTGGCGGACGTGCTGCGCGTCATGCAGGAAAACCGCCGCGGCAGCGCGTTCGTCTGCCGGAACGGTCGACTGGTGGGGATCTTCACGGAGCGCGATGCCCTCAAGCTCATATGCCCTCGGGCAACCGCCGAGCAGGCGGCCGCGGCCATGGCCCAGCCCATCGAATCCGTCATGACTCCCGATCCGATCACGCTCCGCGGTGACGAGTCGGTCAAGGCGGCCGTGGCCCGCATGTCGGAAAACGGCTATCGCCGCCTCCCCATCGTCGACGAGAACCACCGGCCGGTCGGGCTCATCGACGCCGCCGTCATCATGCGCTGGCTCGTCGAGTTGATCCCCCGCACCGTGTACAATCTCCCTCCGGTCCCCAATCCCACGACCTCGGAACGTGAGGGACCTTAACACCCCGCCGTCTTCTACGGCACCTCCCCATCACCATGCAACAGTCGCAAGTAAACGATCAGTCGATCGCTGCGTCTCTGAAGAACCGCGTCGAGCTCTCTTCCGCCACGGTCCGCTTCTGCGGCGATTCGGGTGACGGCATGCAGTTGGCCGGCAGCCAGTTCACCAACACCTCCGCCCTCCTGGGCAACGACGTGGCCACGTTCCCCGACTTCCCCGCGGAGATCCGCGCGCCGCGGGGGACGAAGGCCGGAGTCAGCGGCTTCCAGATCCACTTCGCCGACCACGACATCTTCACCCCCGGCGACCAGTTGGACGCCCTGGTGGCCATGAATCCCGCCGCCCTCGCCACGAACCTCGAAGCCCTGGTCGGCGGAGGCCTCCTGATCGTCAACTCCGACAGCTTCAGCGGCCGCGACCTCGATCTCGCCGGATACAAGACCAGCCCCCTGGAAGACGGCAGCCTCTCCGGCTACCAGGTGGTCCAGGTGGAGATGACCAAGCTCACCCGCCTGGCCGTCAAGGACCTCGAGTTGGGGAGCAAGGAGGCCGACCGTTGCCGGAACTTCTTCGCCATGGGGCTGGTGTACTGGCTCTTCGACCGCTCGCTCGAGCCCACCATCCGGTACATCAACGAGAAATTCGGCCGCCGGCCGGCCATCGCCGAGGCCAACCGGCGGGCCTTGATGGCCGGCTACCACTACGGGGAAACGACCGAGGCCATCGCCCACCGCTACCACATCGAGCCGGCGCGGCTGCCCCCCGGGCTCTATCGCAACGTCACCGGCAACCAGGCGCTGGCCTGGGGCCTGATGGCGGCGTCGAAGCTCAGCGGCTGCGGGCTCTACTTCGCCAGCTACCCGATTACCCCCGCCAGCGACATCCTCCATGAAGTGGCGCGGCGGAAGAACTTCGGCGTCCGCACCTTCCAGGCCGAGGACGAGATCGCCGCCGTGACCTCCGCTATCGGGGCTTCGTTCGGCGGCGCCATGGCGGTGACCAGCACCAGCGGCCCGGGAATGGCCCTGAAGGCGGAGGGGATCGGCCTCGCTGTGATGACGGAGTTGCCCCTCTTGGTGATCAACGTGCAGCGTGCCGGTCCGAGTACCGGTCTGCCCACAAAGACGGAGCAGGCCGACCTGCTCCAGGTGATGTTCGGCCGCAACAGCGAGTGTCCCCTTCCGGTACTCGCCGCTCGCAGCCCGGCCGACTGCTTCGAAGCCGCCATCGAGGCCTGGCGGATCGCCGTGCGGTTCATGACCCCGGTGGTCCTCCTCAGCGACGCCTACGTGGCCAACGGCTCCGAGCCGTGGTGCATTCCCGAGATGGCCGACTTGACTCCCTTCCCCGTGCGGCATCCGGCCACCGCCGAGGACGACGGCTTCCTCCCCTATGCTCGCGATGAGCGACTGGCCCGCCCCTGGGCCCTGCCGGGAACGCCCGGACTGGCCCACCGCATCGGTGGGCTGGAGAAGCAGGACCTTACCGGGAACGTGAGCTACGATCCCGCCAACCACCAGCACATGGTGGACCTCCGCGCCCGCAAGGTGGCCAACGTGGCGGCCGACGTCCCCGCGCAGGGGGTCGAAGGACCCGAGGAAGGCAGCCTCCTGGTCGTCGGCTGGGGCGGCACCTACGGGGCCTTGGCTACGGCCGCCGGCCGGCTGCGGCGCCGCGGTGCCGCCGTGGCGCACGCCCACTTGCGATACCTCAACCCCCTGCCGCGCAATCTCGGGGAAATCCTCCGCCGGTACGAGAAAGTTCTGGTCGCCGAGTTGAACTGCGGTCAGCTCCGCCTCTTGCTCCGCGGCCAGTATCTCGTCGACGCAAAGGGGCTCAACAAAGTGGCCGGCCGGCCGTTAACCGTCGCCGAGGTCACCGACGCCATGGAAAAGCTGCTCGCCGACTGATTCGATCCCGACACCAACACAGCCCCCCCTGAGGGGGATCCTAATGAGTACCGAAACCGCCCCTGCTCCCAAAAAGCTCTCTCCGAACGACTTTGCCAGCAGCCAGGACGTACGCTGGTGCCCGGGCTGCGGGGACTACGCGATCCTTGCGCAGATGAAGAAGGTCCTCTCCACACTGGCCATCCCCCGCGAGAAGCTGGTTTTCATCTCGGGCATCGGCTGCTCCAGCCGCTTCCCGTACTACATGAATACCTACGGGATGCATACCATCCACGGCCGCGCCCCGGCGGTGGCCACGGGGCTCAAATCGGTGCGGCCCGACCTTTCCGTATGGGTGATCACCGGCGACGGCGACGCCCTGAGCATCGGCGGCAACCACCTGATCCACGCGCTGCGCCGCAACCTCGACATCAATATCGTGCTCTTCAACAACCGCATCTACGGACTGACCAAGGGGCAGTACTCGCCCACGTCGCCGCTGAACAAGGTTACCAAGAGCACGCCTTTGGGATCCATCGACAACCCGCTGAACATCATCTCCGTGGCCATCGGCTGCGAGGCCAGCTTCGTAGCCCGCACCGTAGACGTCAACCAGAAGCACCTGGGGATGGTCCTCGAACGGGCGGCGGCGCACCGGGGCGCCTCCTTCGTCGAGGTCTACCAGAACTGCATCGTCTTCTACGACGGCGCCTTCGACTACGCCAGCGACCGGCAGCTCCGCAACGAGACCATCCTCGAGCTGGAGCACGGCAAGCCGCTCCGCTTCGGCAAGAACCGGGAGAAGGGGATTCGCCTCACGGGGCTGACGCCGGAGGTCGTCACCCTCGGCGACGGCGTCACCGAAGACGACCTCCTGGTCCATGACGAAGCCGCGGAGGAACCCAACCTGGCCTACCTGCTCAGCCGCATGCGATACCCCGAGTTCCCCGAGCCCATCGGCATCTTCCGCGCCGTGGACCGGCCCAAGTACGACGAACGGCTCAACGCCCAGCTCACCCAGGCTCGCGAGAGCCAGGGGGAAGGCGATCTCGACACGCTCTTCCGCACCGGAGACACCTGGCAAGTATCTTAAGCAGCGAGCGGCGGGGCGCGGTCGACCACCCGTGGACCACTGACAACTGACAACGGACCAAACCCCATGATCCAGTGTCCCGACTGCGGCTTCGCCAACATCGACGGTGCGGACATGTGCGAGAAGTGCCAGAAACCCCTCTGCGGGCTTTCCGACCCGCATCGGGCCTCGCACCTGGAAGACTCGCTCTTCCGCGACCCCATCGCCCGCCTCAACCCCCGTCGTCCCCTCGTCGTGGCGCCGGAGACACCCGCCGGTGAGGTCCTCCGCCGCATGGTCGACCGCGCCGGCGGCTGCGCCGTGGTCGCCAGCGAGGGTAAGGTCGTCGGAATCTTCACCGAACGCGACGCGTTGATGGACCTCGGCCCGGACGCCGCCGC
The DNA here is from genome assembly GCA_007119795.1 of Planctomycetales bacterium. The sequence goes on from SKOZ01000011.1 coordinate 24,579, forward strand.
CATGGCCGACCGTCCCATCCGCGAACTGATGACCGCCTCGGTGGAAACGCTCGAGCTGGACGATTCGATCGCCTTCGCCGTCCACAAGATGGACGTGGGCGGCTACCGCCACCTACCCATCCTCTCCGCCGGGCAGATCGAAGGCATCATCTCCGTCCGGGACATCCTCGACTACATCACCGCCAACGCTTGAGTAGCTGGCCGATCGGCAGGCGCCGCAGATCGGCCCTCCCCCGGGGAAACGACAGAGGGGTACGGCTATCCCGCCTGAGAGTTACCCTTGATTTGGGGTGTCAGGGTCTTCATCATCGCTTCTGGCCGCTTCGTTTTTTCCCTACCTCGACGAAGAGTGAGGGCAGAGTACGCCGGGACGGAGCCTCGGAGCCGATGCGAGTCCATAAGATATTGACTCGCAAGGCTTTATATTGCGACAATTGGGCGCGCTGGACCTCCATCCTCGAGTTGGACGTTCGGCGGGACGGCTGGGGGACGGGTTGGTTTTGCCGAAGGCGACTGTCGAAAAACGGCGAAACCTGTTACATCATTCGCGTCAATTCCGCCGTTGACTTTGGGAAGGCGCGCGCGGGCGATCTTCCCCGAGAAGGTCGCAGGCCGGTCCGCGACGGCGATGCGCCGTTCCCGGGACACAGCGGCACCCCACACGATTCCACGGAACCCCTCGGCTTCGAAAATGGACCGAGCTGCCCTGGTCGATCAGAAACTCCCCGGCCCACCGCCGCCCCCCCGTGCCCGCACGGCGCACGCGCCGCCCGCGCCTGGGGACGAGACGGCGGATCTGCGGGGGCGGGCCGGGCTCGGCTCGCGGGGGTTCGTGGCCATGGTGGTCACGCAGTTCCTCGTGGCCCTGAACGACAATATGTTCCGCTGGTTGATCGTACCCATTGGAAAGGACTTGTTGGGGACCGAGTTGGCTCTTTCGGTTGGGCTGGCGTGTTTCACCATTCCCTACCTGCTCTTGATGGCGCCGGCGGGATACATCTCCGACCGTTTCAGCAAGCGAACGGTGATGGTCGTCTGCAAGGTGGCCGAGATCGCCATCATGGCCCTGGGGGTGGCGGCAATCCTGGCGGGAAACGTCTACGGCATGTTCGTGGTCCTCTTCGCCATGGGAGCACAGAGTGCCTTCTTCAGTCCCTCGAAGTACGGGAGTATCCCCGAGCTCGTGCGTGCCGACCGCATCCCGGCGGCCAATGGCGTGGTCAGCCTGACGACCATGTTGGCCATCATCCTGGGCGCCTTGACGGGCGGCTACCTCTACGCCTGGACCACCGTCGACGGGATGCTGCCGGGGACGCACCACTGGTGGATATCCGCCTCGGCCCTCCTCGGGGTGGCAGCCTTGGGATACCTGGCGAGCCTGCTGATCGCCCCGCTACGGGCGGCGAACCCCACGCGGCCCTTCCCGCGGAACGCCGCCGCCCAGACCTGGCGCGACCTGGCCGGCCTCTTCCATCGGCGGCCCTTGTTCGCCGCCGCCTTCTGCAGCGCCTTTTTCTGGCTCCTCGGGGCCATGGTCAACCTGAACATCGACCTCATGACCACGGTCGACCTGGGCATGCCGCAGGAGCGGGTCGGTCCACTCCTTGCTCTCCTGATGCTGGGCATCGGCGGGGGAGCGCTGGCGGCGGGCTTCCTCTCGCGGGGGAAGATCGAGCTGGGAATGGTTCCCTTTGGCGCCCTGGGGATCGCCGTAACCTCGGCCTTGCTCTACTTCCTCGTCCCCACCGCCGCTGCGGGACCGAACTGGCCGGGATACCTCTGGGCCGGCGGACTGCTCTTCCTCCTGGGCTCCTGCGCCGGACTCTACGACATCCCCTTGCAGGCCTATCTCCAGCACCATTCCCCGGATGAGGGCCGCGGCCGGATCATGGCCGCGGGGAACTTCCTGGCTTTCTCGGGAATACTGCTGGCCTCGGGCCTCTTCTGGCTGCTGACTTCACCTTTGGGGGTCTCCGCGCGCGGGGCTTTTCTCGTCGCCTCCGTAGGGGTGCTCGTGCTCGCGGCGGCCATTGTGGCCAGCATCCCCGCGCAGACGGTGCGGTTCGTGCTCACCACGATGCTGCGGCTGGTGTACCGCGTTCGTGTCCGCGGGCTGGAGAATATCCCGGCCACCGGCGGCGCGCTGCTTACGCCCAACCACCTCAGTTACGTGGACGGGCTGCTGATCCTCCTCGTCGTGCGGCGGCCGGTGCGGGCGATCGTGTACGCGGACTATATCGACCGCTGGTACACCCGCTGGCTGGCACGCCACGAGAGGGCGATCCCCATTGGGCGCACCCGCAAGCAGACGGTCGAGGCCATCCGCACCGCCCGCGCGGCGCTGGCGGACGGCGACCTGGTCTGCATCTTCCCCGAGGGAGGTCTCTCCCGGACGGGGCAGATGCAGGCCTTCCAGCCGGGGCTCCTTTCCGTCCTCAAAGGGACCGACGTCCCGGTAATTCCCATCTTTCTCGCCGGCCTTTGGGGAAGCATCTTCAGCTTCTCGGGAGGGAAGTTCTTCTGGAAGCTGCCGCGACGGTGGCCCTACCCCGTGACCCTCGCCTTCGGCGAGCCCCTCCGCGGTGTGAAAGACTCCTATCAGGTCCGTCGAGCGGTCGAGGACCTGGGATACGAGACCACAAGAGCCCATCAACAGGTGCAGAAGATGATGATCCTGCCCAGAAAGTTTCTCCGCAACTGCCGCCGCAAGCTGTTCCACCCGAAGGTGGCCGACTCGACGGGGATGGAGCTCTCCGGCGGCAGCCTTCTAGCCCGCACGCTGATCCTCCGCCGCCTGCTCCGGCGGGAGGTGCTCGCCGACGACGAATCGCACGTCGGCCTTCTCCTCCCGCCCACGGTGGCCTGCGTGGTGGCCAACGCCGCCTTGTCCGTCGACCGGCGGATCACGGTCAACCTCAACTACACGGCCCCGGCCGAGGTGGTCAACGCCTGCATCCGCCAGGCGGGCATCCGCCACGTGCTCACCAGCCGCAAGGTGCTGGAGCGGTTTCCCTTGGAAATCGACGCGGAGTGGGTCTTCCTCGAAGACTTCAAGGAAAAGGTCACCACGGGCGACAAGCTCGCCGCCGCCGTCACGACCTACCTCCTTCCCTCCGCGCTCCTGGAACGCTGCCTTGGCCTGACGCGGGTCGACCCCGACGACGTCCTTACCGTGATCTTCACCTCGGGCTCGACGGGGGACCCCAAAGGCGTCATGCTCACGCACCGCAACGTGGGGAGCAACGTCGAAGCGGTGAACCAGATCATCCACCTCACGCCGGACGACGTACTCCTGGGCATCCTGCCGATCTTCCACTCCTTCGGCTACACCACCACCCTCTGGACCGTGCTCACCTTGCCGCCGAAGGGCGTCTACCATACGAATCCCCTCGAGGCCCGCCAGGTCGGTGCGGTCTGCCGCGAGCACGGCGTGACCATCATGGTCACCACGCCCACCTTCGTCCGCTCCTACCTGCGGCGGTGCGAGCCGGAAGACTTCTCCAGGCTGGACGTGGTCTTCACCGGTGCCGAAAAGCTCCCCAAGGAGCTCGCCGACGCCTTCGAAGCACGCTTTGGCGTGCGGCCCGTCGAGGGATACGGGACCACGGAGCTCTCTCCGGTGGTCTCCGGCAACGTCCCTCCCAGCCGCCAGCCGTCCAAGGGGCAGAAAGCGTCCAAAGAGGGGAGCGTGGGACGGCCGCTGCCCGACGTGTATGCCAAGGTGGTGGACCTCGACACCGGCAACGACCTGGGCTACGACAAGTCGGGGATGCTCCTCGTGAAGGGTCCCAACGTGATGAAGGGCTACCTGGGCCGACCCGACCTCACCGCCGAGGCCATCCGCGACGGCTGGTACGTCACCGGAGACGTGGCCGTCGTCGACTCCGAGGGCTTCATCCACATCACGGGACGCGAGAGCCGCTTCTCGAAGATCGCCGGCGAGATGGTTCCCCACATCCACATCGAGGAGGCCATCAACAAGGCGGCAGCCGTCGACGAGGAGGAGCTCCGCGTCGCCGTCACCTCGGTTCCCGACGCGAAGAAGGGCGAGCGGCTGATCGTCCTCTACACGACCCTGCCCAAGACCCCCGAGGAGATCTGCCGCGTCCTGACGGAAGCCGGCCTGCCGCAGCTCTGGATTCCTTCTCCCGACAGCTTTCTGCGCGTGGAGACGATCCCCGTCCTGGGCACCGGCAAGCTCGACCTCCGCGCCGTGCGCCACCTGGCCGAGGAGCAGTGCAACGCGGGGGGGAGCGCCGCGTCCCAGCCGGAAGACAACACGGACGCCCAGGAAGGGCCGCCGTCGACAGCGAGCGGCTGACGCGCCGGCAGCACCAACGACAGACATGCCGGCGCCGTATCCAGTGAATGCGCATTGACTTAGGGCTCAGCTCCTGATAGCCTTCCAGCGCATCGATGATCACCGGGCATGATCCCCGCTGGCAGGAGACGATGCGCTTCGGGAGCGCTCCGATGGAACCGCCGGCGATCGCAGAGGCGGTCTGTTGTCTCCATCAGTACGTGTGGTATACTAAAGTACACATACCCCCAAAATCGCAGCGGGAGGGCGAGCATTGGCGGACCGATTCACCACGGGACAGCAGGAGCGGCTCTACTCGGCCGTTCTCACGGAGGTGAAGCGGCTAGGGTTTCGCCCAGAGTGTGTGGCCCAGCACTACCGCTTCAACGACTGGTTCGAAACCACTCTGCCCGAGCGAGTGGCATCGGCCGCCGTCTTTGGCCGCTCACCTTTTGCCTACGATAGTGCCTGCTTCGCTGTACTGCTTTCGAACGGCGAGCGCGGACGGGAACTGGTTCAGGGCTTTCGTGCCCTAGGTGCTCCGATCGCCTTCGAGGTTTCCGCCGATCACGTTACCCACTGGATTGTGGGTCCGGAGAGCGTCCCCCGACGGCGGTTCGGGTTGGAGGACATAGCCTCTGTCTTCTCGGACCATGCGGCGCAGTGGTCGCCGGCGGCGCTGCTGCGGGCGAAGAACGTCGCTCCCGAGCAAGAGGCCCGGCAACTCGACTTTTTCGACCTGGGTCTTCTGCCGGCCCTGGAGCAGCA
>SKOZ01000039.1 GCA_007119795.1 Planctomycetales bacterium
CCCGTCCGCCCGCACTCGCAACCGGTAGATCAACCGCCCTCGTGGAGCGCTGCCGAGACCGGCCGCAGGGCGGGGTAGAGCTGGCGGAAGAGCTCGAAGCGGTCGCGGTAGAAGGCGTGCCGCTGGGAGTCCGGGGCGAACGTTTGCCCGGGGCGGTAGACCTGCTGGAAGGCGTCGGCTTCGTCGCGGTAGAGGCCCACGCCGATGCCCGCCAGGATGGCGGCGCCCAGGGGAACGGCTTCATCGAGATCGGGGACCTCGATGGGGACGCCCGTCACGTCGGCCTTGTTCTGCATCCAAAAGGCGTTGTTCGTGGCCCCGCCGACGGCGACGATCCGCTCGGGCCGCACGCCCAGGGCCCGCTCGAAGCCGGCGACGATATCGAGGAACTGGTAGTCGAGGCCTTCGACGACCGCGCGCAGCAGGGTCGCCTTGCGGTTCGTGTTGCGCAGACCGACGAAGGCGCCCAGCGACTTCGGATCGACCACCGGGCAGTGGCTCCCCGACATGTGCGGCAGGAAGAGGAGCCCGCCGGCGCCTGGGGGCTCGGCCTCGGCCTCCGCCATGAGGTAATCCCAGTCGACGCCCCCCTCCTTCTCCGCGCGCAGCTTCTCCTCGTAGCCGAACTTCGCCCGGAACCACTCGAGCATCTCGGCGGCGACGGCGGCGCCCATTACGGCCCACTTGCCGCGGGCGACGTGGGAGTCGACGAGCATGCCCATCTCCAGCACTTCCGGAGTGAGCACGGGCTCGTCCAGGGCGGCCACGACCATCTCCCAGGTGCCGGTGACGTCGAGGACCACGCCCGGCCGGAAGGCCCCCGTGGGCAGGGCGCCGCAGCAGTAGTCGTGGCCGCCCAGGACCACGGGGGTTCCCTCGGGCAGACCCGTCGCGGCCGCGGCCGGGGCGTGGACCTCACCGAGCACCGTGCCGCTGGGGAGCGGTTCGCAGAGGAGCCGCCCGTCGATCTCGGCGGCGGCGAGCATCGGCTCGCTCCAGATGCGCCGCCGCTGGTCGAAGAGGAGCGTCGTCGAGGCCATGCTGTAGTCGGTCGCCATCCGCCCGCAGAGCATGTAGTTGACGAAGTCCTCGATGAGGAGCCACTTATCGGCGCGGGCCAGGATCTCCGGCTCGTGCTCCTGCATCCAGCGGAGCCGCAGCGCGGTGTTGAAGCCCCAGATCTGGTTGCCGCCCACGGCGAACTGCTTCTGGGGGCCGATGTGCTCCACCCACCAGCGGTACTGGGGCTCGGTCCGCGGGCAGTGCCAACTGATGAAGGGATAGAGCCAGCGGCCTTCGCCGTCGACGGGGAGGCCGTCCATACCCATCCCGGTGACGGCGACACCGCGGATGGCGCGGGGGTCGTCGAGTTGCCCGATGGCCTCGCGAAGCGCCTCGGCGACGCCGCCGAAGATCTGCTCGGGGTCCCAGACGGCCCACTGCGGGTGGTCCGGGTCGGGATGGCGCCGCTCCGTGGGACGAGCGGCCTGGGCCACGGCCCGTCCGGAGAGATCGTAGACCATGGCCTTGAGATTCGTAGAACCGAGGTCGATGCCGACGAGATAGTCCATGGCGGGTCTCTCACCTAAGGGATCTGCTGGCCGCAAATGCCGACCGGCGGGACGGACATCCTGCCCGCCGGCAACGGGTGGCTCGTAGGGCGGACATCCATTCCTGTCCGTGACCTGCGGGTGCCCGGCTACCGCGCCAGAGCCCCCGGTCACCAGCCACCATGGTCCAAGATCGGCGGCGGCAATGCAACCCGCCGCGTTCAGTAGGTCCGCCAGTAGGCCCAGCGCCGCTCCCAGACACGAAAGCCCTCGGCGGAATAGAGGGCGGCGGCGGGATGATTGGCGGCGTCGACGGCCAGCACGAGCTGTTGCCGGCCCGCCTGCCGCGTCAGCCACTGGGCGTGGCGGGCCATTTGACGGCCCCAGCCGCGCCGGCGGGCGGCAGGAACCAGGCCCATGTAGACCAACTCGCAGGACTCCTGCTCCGGGTGGTCGGCCACCAGCAGGCAGCCGACCGTTTCGCCGCCGTGGCGGACCAGGCGCCACCATCGCCGGCCCGAGTCGCCGGTAGCCTCGTAGCCGGCGAGGACGTCGGCGATAGATCGCACCCCGTTGAGGGCCGGACAATCGAGCGTTGCCTGGAAAGTGGCCTCGACGACGGCGGCGAGCGAGCTCGGCGGTGCGCCCTCGGCTGCGGGGCAGAACTCCAGTTCCGAGGATGGCCGATCCGAGGGAAGCTCGACCTCAGGAGCTACGAGGTAGCGGAGCTCGGCCAGGGGGAGGAAGCCCGCCTGCGCGAGCAGCGCCTCGTCGTGCGCCTGCGGACGGTCGAGGAGGACGTGCGCCATGGCGACGTCCCCGTGGCTGAGATAGTCGTTGGCCGCCACCAGCAGGAAATGTGCGGTCGAGGGGGGCTCCCTCATGGCCAACCGGGGCATCCAGACCGTGCCGGCGCGTCCCGGCTGGCGTTGGGCGAGGACCGCCCCCACGGTGCGGCCGTCGCGGCGCGCCTCGAAGAGCCCGCCGAAGCCGCCCTCCGCGCCCCCCTCCGCAGCGAGGAGCAATTCCACCTGCACGTCGCGGCCGTTCGGCGCGACGTGGCTCAAGAGAAGGCGGAGCACCTCCTCGATCCGTTGGGGAGGTGCTGGGGTGATACTCGGCGCGGCGATGGTCATCGGCTACGGGGCGGTCGGAATGCGATCCGTCTTTCTGCTCCGAAAAGTGGCGTCATGCGGGGCCCGCCGACCGGCACGACGGACCGTCCTCGCTGCTGCGGTCTTGCAGCCTGCTCAATCCATTCTATGTGGCTGCAAGCTGCTGGCGGGCGTCCCACGGTTCGATTATCTTCAGGCCCTTGCCGGAGAGCGCGCGGTAGCAGTCGGGCAGGTCGAATTGCTTCAGCACCCCGGGAAGGAACGTCGAGAGGGGCCAGTCGTAGTCTTCGGACTCGGCCACGGCGCCGTAGGAGACGAGGGCGTTCTTGAGGGTCACCTGGACCACGCGGTCGTCGAGCACGGCGGCGAAGGCCGCCGGCAGCGCACCTCGGCCCTTGCCGACCAGATGCACTTCCTCGTGGCCGGTCTTCGCCAGGAAGTCGATCACCCGCAGCACATCGAAGGTCTTCTGGCCGACATAGGGGCGGTCGAGCATCAGGGAATGGATGGCATAGAAATAGTCGCTGCCGTAGGGGTGGTGGAACATGTTCCGCCCGCATGTGTCCGGCTGCGACTCGCCGCTGCCGCGCGGGTCGCACGTGAAGATGGCGGCCTCGGTCTCCGTGTCGATCAGCTCGGCCAGGAGGGGCTCGTCGCGCAGCTCGGCGTCGGCGGAGAGGTGCGGCACGTAGAGCAGGGCCCGCCTGGCCCCCGGCGGGCGGGAGAGGTGCCTCTCGCGGGTGAGCATGTAGACGACGGCCTGAGCCATGGGCTCCGTCTCCACGACGTAGGTGGTGAACTGCGGCCGCGGATACTCCCGCCCGCCGATGGGGCGGAGGATGCGGAATCGCCACGGGTCGTCGCGCGGGGGAAGGCGCAGGGCCTCGGTGAGCCGCTGCCGGAGGGCCTCGCCCTCGACCGGCTTCCTCGCGGCGCGGAGCGACTCGGCCTTCTCGCGGGTGAAGGAAAAGACGCTGCGGGCGCCGAGGTCGACGACCTGGCCGCGGGGCGTGGCATAAAGGGTTGCGTCGTCCTCAAAAGTCAGCTCGGGCTCCGTCTCCGCGTCGGAGACCTGGGTGGCGCGGTTGAACCAGCGGTACATCGCTTCGCGGTTGTCCTGGCTGAAGCCGTGGCCTCCCGGCCCCACGAACAATCCCACGTTCTCCTCGGCGCCCAGCAAACCGTAAAGCCGCTTCAGCCGCCCATAGGCCTCTTCGCTGCCGCGGACGTCGAAGTAGTCCTGCTCCTTGGCCAGGATGATCACCGGCTTGGGAGCCAGGGCGGCGAGGAAGTCCTCGTGGTCCAGTCCCAGCGCCAGGGCCTTGGGGGGGCACTGCTCGGTGTCGGCCGGAAGCTCGTTCTCGAGGTTGTGGCGGAAGGTGGTCACGAAGCAGCTCGGCGCGGCCGCCGCCCAGCGCTGCTCGACGCCGGCCAGCCAGGTGGTCATGGTCCCGCCGCCGGAGTTGCCGGTAACCATGATCTGCTGCGGATCGACCTCCTCGCGGGTCTCGAGGTAGTCCAGGGCGCGGATGCCGTCCCAGGCCCGCCAGGTGCCCAGGAACTCGCCGACGAGGAACTGCTGGTTGCCCGCGTAGAGGTGCTCGAGCACCCCCACACCGATCCGCGAGCGGAGGTCCTCGTCGGGATATTGCAGCCGCTCGCCCTGCCCGAGGGGATCGAAGATCAGGACGACGTAGCCCAAGCGGGCCAGTCCCTGGGAGAAGGCCTGGTAGGCCCCGGCCGCCTTTCCGTTGGTGGAATGGCCGCAGGAGCCCACCACGCCGGGTAGGGGGAATTCGCGGTCCTTCGGAAGGTACAGGTTCGCGGTGACAGGGAAGCCGGGCCGGCTCTCGAAGATGAGGTTCTCGATGCGATAGGCGTCGCGTTCGACGACGCCGGTGACCTGCGGGTTGAGCGCCGTCCGCTCAGGGAGGGGGCCGAAGCTCTCGGCGATCCGGGCCCGCACGTCGCGGACGTACTCCTCGGCGTCCTCGCGGGTGGCGAGGGCCTCGAGGCGCTCGAGCCGTTCGGCCTGGGCCTTGCGGACCTGGGCCACGAAGAACTCCTGCACCGTGCGGGGGAAGCGGTTCAGCGGGGCGAGGCCGTCGCTGCCCGCCGTCGGCTGGGCCTGGAGCCGCTCGGCGAGCAGCAGCCCCGCACAAGACGCGCCGCCGAACTGAAGCAGCGACCGCCGCGAGAGGTCGCGGCAGAAGGGGCCGGTTGCGTGGGTGGGCGATGGCATGGTGGCACCTCGTCGTCGAGTCGCGGGGCGAGGCGCACGGGCGGCTCCCCCAAGGATGCGTGCGTCGGTGCGGCCATTGTAACCGCGGCGGGCGGGGGAATGCTACCGTATCCCGGTTGAGCGCCGAGGCCTGGCCGGAAGCGATGACCCGCCGCTGGCAGATCGAGGTCGGCGAGAGCCATGCCCCGCCGATCGTCGTCGGCGAGCCGGCCTTCCTCTTCACCCGGCAGGGCGAGTACAGAGGTCGTGCGGGCGGTGCGGATTGCCGACGGCAGCGAGGTCTGGTCGGGCCGCTATCCGGCCGAGTACGAAATGCACTCGGCGACCACCCGCCACGGAAAGGGCCCCAAGGCGACTCCGGCCGTGGCCGAGAGGCGCCTCTTCACCTTGGGGATCAACGGCATCCTACCAGTGCCAATCGAGGCTCGCCGTCAGGCCCTGGAAGAACAGGGTCGCGTCGGTTCTTAACTGGGCGGGCCGGGCGGGATCGAAGTCGAACTGCTCGCCGGCCACCGCCAGACCGAAGCCCCACATGATGTCGTAGCCCGCCCGCGCCGTCAGATTGGGCCGCAGCTGGTACTCGGCCATGAATCCCAGGTCGATGAAGGCCGAAACCGTCGTGCGGCTCCGGTAGCGGTAGGAATCGAACGGGCCGACTCCCAGCACAGGGTCGCCCGACGACGTGATCCGGCTCCCCTGTCCGGCGAAGTTGACCATGGGTGTAACCCGCCAGCGGAAACCCCAGTTCCAGCGGCAATGGCGGTCTACCAACTCGCTGCCGAAGTGGAAGCCCAGCATGTCGTTGTGCGTATCGATCACGTAGCTGCCCCGAGTATCGACTGTGTCGGTTTGGCCTTCGCCGAACAGGCCGAACCGCTGGTCGAGCGAGATCCACCGCAATCCGTAGGCCAAGTTGTGGTACACGCCGTCCTGGCACTGCCGCTGCCAGCGGCCGTTGGGGAGCATCACCAGCCGGTCGGGCCTGCCACGGGGAACGAGGCGGAAGGAGAGGTCGAATTCGTTCAGCCGCGACCGCTGGCGGGCCTCGTGGAAGTCGGCTCGGTCCAGCCCCGGCACACCTCCCGGCACGGACAAAATCAAGGGGGTGAGCAAGTTGCCGAATTCGAGCCCTTCGAGCCCATCGACAGTGACCCGTTCCCCCCGCACAGCCGACCGCGACGTGAACTCGTGGAAGCCGTTGAAGGTGAACTCGACGAAGTGGTCGCGGTTCTCCGCGCTGCGGCCCAGATACTTCCCCAGGCGGAAATGATAACCTGGTGAAGCGCTCAGCTCGCGGGCCCGATTGGTCATCACGGCGTTACCGGGGGCCACGGCGCCGCGGAAGCTCAAGGGAATATCAAAGGTGGGGCCGCCGTGGTGCCAGACGCGGATTCCGTGCTCGATGTACCACTCGTCGGGCTGGCGGTAGCCGCCGCTGCAGATCTCGCAACGGTCGCCCGCCGAGCCGGCTCCCGGTTGCGGTGAAAGCGTCGGGTCGATCGAGAGCGGCCAGCGGACCGGCTCCAGGGACTCAGGCATACCCGGCATGGGCATGCCCTCGATCCCCATCTGGGGGTCGGCATCCATCCACGCACCGCGCGGCAGCTCGGCGGGCAGATACTCCTCGGGAAGCGGCGGCTGTCCCTGTGCTCCGCCTCCGGTCAACACGAGGTAAACCGCCAGGCTGGCCGAGATGCGTCTGATTGCCCTATTCACCTGGTTGTCCTCCTTGATACCCAAGAGGCCGATCGACGCCATGCCCAACCGACCCCCCATTGATGGGCTTCTCGTCCCCTCGCGACTCGGCACCCGCCTTAACGCGTACCCGGCGCGCATCGTGGAGACCGACGGCGCTGCTTCCCAACATGCCGTTCACGCGGTGCGGCCCCCGCAACGGACTCCTCCGATGGGCTCATCGGCAGATTCCCTACCGTTGACCCAGGAAAACCGCGAAATCCCATACAGGGCCGGCTAGCGAAATAATCGGCACCGCTGCGAGAATCATTGAGGAATATCCATTTTGCCCCTCTTCCGCCGACCGCTGGCATGGTCCGCAGGTGGGCGCACCATGCGACAGGGGTCAATCCGCACGGCACGTTCCGTGGCGGACGCGAGGACGGGCGAAGTACCCCGCGAAGCCGTAAATCACCGGCTTACGAGCGGTCCGAGCGGCGCTGGGCAGGGGCGCCCCTGGTCGGGAGGGAGAGACCCGGCGGCCGGCCGGCCGACCGGGTCATTTCGTAGAACACGATGCTCGCGGCCACACCGAGATTCAGGGAATCGACCGCACAGGCCACGGGAATCGTTACCCTCCGTTCGCAGAGTGCCTGCCATACAGGGGCCAGCCCCTCCGCTTCGTTGCCGACCACGAGACCCAGCCGTTCGGGCCAGGCGACAGACTGAACCTCCTCGGCGGAGGGGTCGAGCACGGTTGCCAGGAGGGCTACACCCCAACGTTCCTTCAACTCGGCCAGAGCGGCCGCGAGATTCCCGACCTTTACGAAGGGGGCGACCAGAGCCGCCCCCATGGAAGTTCGAAGGCATCTCCTTGAGAGGGGGTCGCAAGACCTCTCGCCAAGGAGCACTCCGGTGAGGCCGAAGGCCGCCGCGGAACGGAAAACCAGTCCCAGGTTCTCCGGCTTGGTCACCTCGGGCAGCACCGCCAGCCGCAACGTCCCGCCGGTGGCCGTGACGGCGTCGTTCAGAATCCCTTCCAGCGACAATGCCGGGCCGCGCCGCCCTGCGGCCAGGACGCCGCGGTGGAAGGGGAATCCCACCACCTCCCGCAGCAGGTGCTCCGCCGCCGCGTAGACCGGCACACGGCCGCCGACCTTGGGAATGAACTCCTCGGCGTATCCTTCGGACACGAGAAGGGATTCGGTGGTGAAGCGGCTCGCCAGCAGCCGTTCCACGAGCCATCTCCCCTCGGCCACGAAGAGGTTCTCGCCGCGCAAGGTGCGATCCCGGAGGTTGCGGTACGCCGCCACGCGGGGATCGTCGATCGAGATAATCCTCTCTACGCTCACCCGCGCGTGCTCCCCTGTCCGCCGAACCCGTCGGCGCGTTCCGCAATGCACTCGCCCACCAGTTCCACTTTCCCACGCCCCGGCCTTGCCGCACAAGACCCCCGGCCGATCGATAACGTCCGGCCGCGAGCCACGCGCCCCTTCGGCCCGAGAAAACGCAGGAAGGCAGTTGACAAGTGCGCGATTCTATTGATAATAGGTCTCAAGTGTGGACTTGCTCGGCAAGGGCCGTGTTTTTCCGGGATGGTCGCCCGTCGTTGGGTTCGGGATGATGCCACAGCGCCTGCAGAAGACGATAGCATGGCTGACGCTGTGCCTCTTCGCCGCCGTCACCAGCCTTGACGACGCGCTGCACCTGCCCATTTACGGCAGTTATGCCTGCCCGGAGTGGGCCGCGGCGATCGATGCCTTGGGGCTCCGCCACGGCGGACCCACGGAGTTCACGCTGCCGACCGCCGTGTTCGACAGCGACGAGACTTGCCCCATCTGCAAGTTCTCGGGCGAGGGGAGGCTGCTCGCGGCGACCGGCGCGCCCAGCTTCGCCTTCTCGCCCGACCTCGATCGGCCGCAGTATGCATCGCCCTTCGCCGCGCCCCGCAAGGACTTCGCGCACGGCCCCCGCGCCCCGCCCGCGCTCCCCTTCCAACTGGCCTGCGCCTAGAGGCCTTCCAGTCTGTGGAGACCACCGCAGCGGTCTCGCCGTCTGGCGCAGCAGGGGCGCCGCTCCTGCAAGACTCAAACCTCGCCGTCCGGTGATGCGGAGGGGCTTGAGCCGGCTCCACGGCCTGCTGGAATTCCCGCCTGCGCAGGAAGCCTCCCGCGCCCTCGGTGCGCGAAACCGATCACCGTGTGCTGTTGCGTTCTTGTAGTGACTAACCCGTACGAATCTATGGCTTTGATGAGGTGAGATGATGTTCCGACTGATCCGCAATCGCAAGGGGCAGGGGCTGGTGGAGTATGCCCTGCTCGTCGCCGGCGTGGCCCTGGTAGCCATCGTGGGCATTTCCGTCTTCGGGCACAAGGTGGCCGACCTGATCTCCGCCGCGGCCGTGGTCCTGCCGGGCGCCCACGCGGACGACAATGCCCCGATCGCCGTAGGCGAGTTGGTTGAGGTCACGGACGAAGGGGGGACAATCAACCTCGACGTCGACGCCATCATGGACGGTAGCGGCACCGAGCGGATGGGCCAGAATCTCTGGGGCCGCGACGACTTGGGTGACGCCCTTCTGCCCGAGCCAGGTGCCAATTAGCGGTCCCTCACCGGTTTGCCGGACGCGGGCGCGGCCGGCGATTGCACTCCGGGCGCGCCCGCGGCGGCGTGGTGGTAACTGAACCTGCAAGAGTTCGGGGAATAGGTCGGTAGCTCGCAAGATTTCAGCGATTGCTTGCCGGGGGCGGCCGAATTCCTGCGAATTCAGCTACAAGGTACAGGATCGCTTGACTGCACGCTTGACTGCACGGACGCGGAGACGATAATGGGTCTTTGACAAGTCGGTTTGCGTTTCCCCCGCCCCGAAGTGTTTCGGGAAGGGCTCCTTCTATGCGTTCCTCGCATCATCGCCGCGTTGCCCTGGTAACCCTCGCCGTCTTTGGTGGGTTGGTTGTCGCCGGCAACGGCCTGCACTTGCTGCCGGCCTGGCAGCACGGGCCGGTGCTCGGCCCGCAGTCGGTGTGCGCGCACGGCCATGCCGATTGCGGTTTTGGGCAGGCTACCGCCCATGAGGCCTGCGATGCGGACGATGGGACGTGCCTGAACGGCGAGGGCGACGACTGTCAGGCGTGCAACCAATGCCCGATCTGCCAGTTCTGGGCTCAGGGCAAGCTGGTGGTCCCGCCGGTAACCGTCTCCGCGGTCGGCCCGGTCGATTTCCATTCGCCGCTGGGTCTTCCTTCGATTACGTTGGCGGCCGTTCACGCCCCCTTCGCCGCGCGGGCCCCGCCGATCGGTTAGCTCCCACCGATCGACCCGCACTCTCGGCTGTTTGTAGACGGCTCAGGGCACCGTTGCGTCCATGCTCCGCAGGAGCGCGGCCGTGCGCCGGCACAAGGCACGGACCGCATCTCATCCGCTGCATTTCGGCGCGACGCGGTGGTGGCCGTCTCGCGAGGTGGTCGATCCCTTCAGCCTCGCCATGGAATCATTTGAGTCATCTCCATCCTTCGTTTTCCGGGAGCTTATTGTCATGTTGCGTCTTGCCAAGAATCGTAAGGGCCAGGGGCTGGTCGAATACGCCCTGTTGGTGGCCGGCGTCGCGCTGGTGGCCATCGTGGGAATCTCCGTCTTTGGACACAAAGTCGCCGACCTCATTTCGGCTGCAGCGGTGATACTCCCCGGGGCGCACGGCGACGACAACGCGCCGATCGCCATCGGATCGTTGATTGAAACCACCGAAGGGGGAGCCGACTCTCCCATCACGCTGGACGTGGACGGCATCGTCGATAACTCCGGAGAAGGCCGCCTCGGCCTGAACCTCTGGGGCGACGACCATGCCGGGCACGAGCTCTTGCCCAGCCCGGGCGGCGGTCATAGCCACTAAACATGGGGAAGCAGCCACGCGTGACATTCCCTGGGACGTGCTGACGAGCGGTGATGCAAACCGTGGCCCTATGGATCCCGCTGGCCGCCGCCGTGGCGGCCAGCGCCTTCGACCTGCGAAACCGGGAGATCCCCGACGCCATCCCGGCGGCGCTGCTGGCGTGGGCCGTGGCGGCCACGATCTTCGGGTGGCATGCCCCCGGCTGGTGGAGACTGATTGCCGGAGTGGCCCTGGGACTGCTCCTCGCGGTGCCGCTCTTTTACCTCGGGGGCTTGGGCGGGGGAGACGTGAAACTGATCGCAGCCTTGGGGGCGGTGTTCGGGCCCGCAGGGCTGGCCATGGTGCTGCTCTGGACGGCGCTGGCCGGCGGCGTGCTGGCCCTGGTGGCCTCCGGCCGCGGAAAGCGCGACCTGGCCTACGCCCCGGCAATTGCCGCGGGGGTGGCCGCCGAGACGCTTTGGCCTTTTGGATTGTGGTATGTCCTGGTTAGCTGACACAAGCGGACACAGCGGATCCGGCCGCCGCCGGAGGGGGCACCGCTGCGCGCGGCGCCGGGGGCAGTCGCTCGTCGAGTTCGCCCTCGTGGCGCTGGTCCTCTACCTGCTGCTGGCGGCAATCCTCACCTTCGGGCACATGATCTACTGCGCCCAGGGGCTCCAGCAGACGGCCGACCTCTTGGCACGCGAGCTCTCCCGCACACCCTTGCCGGCCGACGTGACGCTGGCCGAGGCCCTCGAAGACGAGGGCGTGCGGCAGAGTATCTTCGATCCACGGTACTTGGTGCTCGAATTGAGCCAGCCAACCGGAGAGGGGGAGATCACCTTCCAGACCTTCGACGGGGAAAAGCGTCTCGGCGACCTGCCCCTGGTCAATCAACAGCTCTACCCGCTGATGATCTCCGACCAGATCGAAGGGCGGCGGGTAGTCCGCTATCCGGGGTTGGTGATCGACGCCGACGAGGGCTATACGGTCCGAATCCCCGTCGAGAGCGGCGACGGCTGGGTCCTCCGCGACGTGGTGGAAGAGATCGTCGACAGCCAGGGTGCCGGGCCCTTCAGCATCGCCTCGCCGCATCGCGGGGTGGTGGCGCTGCGCATCCTCTACCCGTACCAGTCGGCGACCATGACCGGATACCAGGGCCGCGACGACCCCTTCTGGCGGCCTTCACCCGGCGACCCGCTCGAGCCGGTCGAGGCCGAGGATCCTGGCCTGGGTGGAATCGAATCGGACCTCGATTACGGCCCCTATGCCGGTGCGGGCGGCCTGGGCCGCCAGGCCGCCTGGGCGCGCGAAGTCCGCCCCTACCGCCGTGTCCTCGCGGCGCAGGCGGTTTACCGGCGGGAGGTGTTTGAGTGAAGTGTGAAGTTGGAAGTGTGAAGGGTGAAGGGGTAGCAAGGATTCTCGTCTCTTGGTTCCCGCTTGGGAGCGGGGAGCCAGCGCGAAATAAAACAACCCGACCCCGAGGGGAGGGAGCACGATGAGACCGATCCAACCGCGACGTGGCGGCCGATCACCATGGGCGACGGCGCTGATGGCCGTCTTGGGCATTGCCATGGGCGGAGCACTTACCTTTGGCGCCCTGTGGGCGACGGGCCTCGTCGAGTTGCCCGGCCAGCAGGCCGGTCGGGCCGCTGCCGGTCCGCCGCCGGGCTTCATACCCGTTCCCGTTGCCGCCCGCCCCATCCCCGCCTACACCCGGGTCAGCCGCGAGGATCTCATGAATCCCACGACGGGCGAGTGGCTGGTGCGGTACATGGACCCTGAGAACCTGCCTCCGAACGTGATCACAGCGATCGGCCAGGTCCGCGGCCGGGTGACGGCACGTGACAAAGAGGCTCCCTACTTCTTCGTGGAAGAAGACTTCCTGCCCGAGGGAACGCGGCCGGGTGTGGTAGCGGGTATTCCGCCGGGGAAGCGATCGGTGACGCTCGATGCCAGCCGTCTCCGCGGCGTTCACGGCCTGCAGGCGGGTGACCGACTCGATCTCGTGGCCACCATCTCGGTCGACCTTAACCGCGGCGCGGGCCGTGCGAGCAATCTGGTCGTGGCGCCGCAGTCGGGTGGAGCAGCCATGGTCCCCAAGCGAGGTGTCGTTCGTGTCCTCGTGCAGGATGGAACGGTGGTCACGCCGGTCACCACCCGGGCCATCCCCGTCCGCAGCACCTCCCTGACTCAAGGGCAACGGATGCGGACCATGCCCGTCGAGGAGATCCTCATTGCCGTCGATCCCGATGAGGTCGCGCCCTTGGCCGAGGCAATAAACCTCGGGTACGAGGTCACCGCCGTTGCCCGTTCGGGACGGCCGGCAGCCGAAGAGGCCTCCGGGCCTGCCGTAGTCGACGCCACCCCCGGATCGGACCCGCTCGGGGAGGTGCAAGTCGTCGAGGCGATGGTGGGTCAGCGGCGGCAGACGCTGCTCTTCGCCGGAGGCGAAGGGGGCAGCACCCTCGTGGCGGCCTTCGACCGTAGCGAGCAGGCGGCCGGCGAACCGCTCGATACCGCATCGGAACCGGCCGATGCGTCTCCTGCGGCAATACCCGCCGGAGGGGTCGAAGCGGCGCCAGAGGGCTAATTCTTCGGCCCCCTAGCCGACCTTGCGGGAGCAGGTGGAGACGGGTAAACTCACCCGCCCGACTTCTGCGGGGACCGACCTGGATCGACCGGCGGATCGTGCCGCTCGGATGCTTCCCCGTCGCGCGCGCGAGCGAAAGAGCCCCTGCCGACCGACGCCTTGGGCGGCCACACCGCCGAAAGGGGGGCGGCAGAGGCGGCCGGAAGGGGCGACGTGGCGGAAGTCCCCTCTGTCGGGTGAGTTTTCGCTTGAATCGGAAACCGGGCCGTTTAGAATGGTAATTGTGGTCCCGGCTTCCGCCCGTTTCACTTCGCCAGGTGAAGGTGAGTTATGAAGGCGGCGACGCTGGGGACGTTGGTGGGTCTCGGATTGCTGGTCGCGGCGGCGGCGGGCCTTCCGGCGCGGGAGAATGAGCCGCTCCCGGGTCGCGCCGCGGCGCCGGGCCAGCCGGGCTTGATCGCCTTTTCCGAGACGGTGGACCAGAAGTACCAGCAGGTAACGGTTATCGACCCCGATCAGCAGTCGATGAGCGTCTACCACATCGAGCTGGCCAGCGGAAAGATCACGCTGCGTAGCGTGCGGAGTTTCCGGTGGGACCTGAAAATGCTGCACCTGAACGGCACCAGTCCCCTCCCCCACGAAATCCGCACGCTGCTCGATTCGAGGTAGACGCCAACGCAAAGGGAAGCACGCAATCGCCATGACCCAGAAATTCTTCAATTCCGAGAAGGCTGCCGAAGTGCTCGGCGTCAGCATTGACGAGGTCAAGGCGATGCGCGAGCGCCGCGAGCTGCACGGCTATCGCGACGGAGCCGATTGGAAGTACAAGGCGGAAGACGTGGAGAAGCTCGCCGCCGAGCGGGCGGGCGGCGGCGGAGAGGAGGAGGTGCTCCACGGCGACGACGATTTCTCACTCGCCGAGCCGGGCGGATCGGGTACCGTGGTCGGCGGCCCCGACGACCAGGACTCGGCAAGCGATATTCGCATCGCCGGCAGCGACATCCAGATCGCCGGCAGCGACATCGAGCTGGTGGGCAGCGACGTGGAGCTGAGCGACAGCAACCTCACCAAGTCGGTGGATACGCCCGCGGGCGGTGAGGAAGGGATCGAGCTTGCCCCCGCGGAAGACGCCGCGTCCGGCGAGGATGCCGCGGCGGGCGAGAAGAAGGGCGATTCGTCGGTCAGTCTGGCCGACGACGATCTCGTGCTCGGCGGCAGCGGCAGCGGCAGCGACATCACCATCGGCAGCGACAGCGGCATCCAACTGGTCGATCCGACCGACAGCGGATTGTCGCTCGAGGAGCCGGTCGACCTCGTCGAAGAGGGAGAGGGAGAATCGCTCGAATTGGGCGAGGACGACCTGCTCGCGATCGACGACAGCAACATCCAGCAGGAGGGCGCCGCCGACAACGGCGACTTCCTGTTGACGCCCATGGAAGAGGTCGGCGACGCCGAGGATTCCGAAAGCGGTTCTCAGGTGATCGCCCTGGAAGAGGAGGCCGGCGACGAAGACGCCACCATGATCGGCGACGTCTCGGACGTGGGCGCGGCGCCGATGCTGGACGAAGACGTCGCCATGGATCAGTTGGGGCCGGGTTCTGCGCCGCGCCTCACGCCGGAGCCGGCCATGGCACCGCAGGACTACGAGATGGGGGCGCCGGTCGGCGCGGCCGCCCTCCCCGAGTCACCCTTCACCACGATGAACGTCGTCAGCCTGGCCCTCTGCGCCTTCCTCCTGGCCTTGGGAGGCATGATGATGTTCGACCTCTTGCGGAACATGTGGAGCTGGGACGCCCCCTACACGCTCAATAGCTGGATCATGGACTTGATCGTCGGCGGCTGACCCGGCCGTCCCTCCCGGTAGCCAGGGGAAGGGGGCACTCGGACCGGCGACGGATTCGAAAGGAGTCGAATCATGCGGCGGGTGATCGTCTTATCACGGAGCGCCGTGGCGGCGGCAACCCTGCTGGCAGCGGGGTGCAGCAGCCTTCCCAACGGGCAAGTCGCCGCACTCTCGACGCAGAACCGCGCCCTGATCGAGCAGAACCGCGCCCATGTGGCGGAGATCGAGAATCTCCGCATCCACAGCCGCAATATCGAGGACCAGCTCATGCGGGCCGAGGAGGACTTGGCCCTCTTGGGGGAGCGCCTGGACCTGGACGGCCAGCGGCTGACGAACTACGAGCGCGAGCGGAGCGGCCTCTACGACCATCTCCTCACCGCCAGCCGCAACGGCCCGCGGCTGGCTCCCGGCGTGGGGCGCGAACTCGCCGAACTGGCCGAGCGGTATCCCAGCCTGCACTTCGATCCCACCACCGGAATCGCCAAGCTGGATACGGACGTGCTCTTCGACAGCGGCGACGCCGAACCCAAGGCGGCAGCCCGGGCGGTGGTGCGGGAACTGGCCCGCGTACTCAACGACCCCGCGGCGCGGACGTTGCGGGTCTTCGTGGCCGGACACACCGACGATCGGCAGGTCGCCGGAAGGGGGGTGCGGGAACAACACCCGGACAACCTGCACCTGAGCACGGCCAGGGCCCTGGCCGTAACCGAGGAGCTACGCGCCGCGGGGGTGGGGGCGAGCCGCGTCGCCGTGGCGGGCTTCGGCGGACATCAGCCCATCGCTCCGAACGACTCCCCCAGCAACCGGCTGGTGAATCGGCGGGTGGAGATCTTCGTAATGGCTCCCGAGGTACCCGTCGTAGGCTGGACGGAAACGATACCCAGCCTCTATTGAGCGCGAGCGAACCGGAACAGCGTTCGGAGGCCGCCCTGGGGTCTCTCGCCCAAGCGAACGGGGAGGATCCGGCCACTTCGACTCTCCCCGGCCCCCGTCCACGCTATGCTTCCACGCTACCGGTGAGATCGCGGGTCCGCGAGGCTCTCTTTTCGTCTATGGTCCCGCCGCAGCCCCCCTCGCAGAGAGGTCGCATGTCATCCCTGGCGATCCCGCCCTGAGGCACGTGCCCGCCGGAATACCGGCGGTCGGGAGGCGGGACCAAAGGACGACTCCCGGCCTGCCTGCCTGCGGGCGAGCCGTGGCGGAGGTGAGGCGGTTGTTTTTGACACCGCCCATGGAATATAATCAACTCCTGTTGGCTGCGACGCCCCCTGGGTTCCCGTGTCCTCTCATACCGCTTCGTGTCCGCTCGAACGGGTGCAGTGAACCGAGCCGGCCGACGTCGCGTAGTGCCACGCGGCAGACCCATTTCTCACCACCGACCATCGATCGACCATGGCTCGACCGCGTCTGAGCACCCCCCACCAACCCCTCCCCCTGCGATGGCTCCTGCGACTCTACGAGGCATGTGCCTCGCTGCAGTTGGCGGTGATCGTGATCTTCGGCAGCGCGGCGGTGATGGCCTGGGCCACCCTGGTGGAGAGCCGTTTCGGCACGGAGGCGGTGCGGTTCGGCATCTATCGCACCTGGTGGTTCTACCTGATTTTTGCCCTGCTGGGCCTAAATGTCCTGTGCGCGATGCTGATCCGCTTCCCGTGGAAGCGCCACCAGACGGGCTTTGTGATCACGCACTTGGGGATCATCGTGCTCTTGATCGGCTGCCTGCAGAGCGCCTGGTACGGCATCGATGCGCAGATTCCCATCTTCGAGGACCGCGCCAACTGGCGGGCCTACGAGGACACGCAACACTTCCGCATCGAGGTGCAGCCCGTCTCGCCCGGATTGGCAGCCGAAGAGGAGGGCGTGGCGGCGCGGCGGACCGCCGGCGGCGGAAACCGGGAAGAGGCCGTGACCATCCCCTTCGCCGGCGGCCCCTTCAACTGGGAGGAGTACGACGGGCTGAATCTCTGGCCCCGCAGGGAGGGGCTCCATTTTTTGCCGTGGGGTCTGGTCGGGGTGGATGGCGGCGTTCTCTACGACCGGGACGGAATCCGCCTGGAGGTCCTGGACTACTACAGCGACTCGGAGGAAATCCCGGTCCCTCAAGTGACGTTTCGGATGTTGGGCGCCCCGCGCGACTTCCCGTCTCCGCACGGGCAGGCGGCCGATCGGGAGCCGGTGACGCTGAGCATCCGGCGTCCCGAGATGGCGCAGGGGCACCTGGGGATCGGTTCGCGTCGCCGGCTGGCCAACGGCGTCAACGTCACCTTCGCCATGGCAGCGAGCGAGGCGGAGACGGCGGCCTTTCTCGATTCCGCTCCCGAGGAACCCCTGGGAGAGCTGGGGCAAGTGGTGCTCCACTATCGCGGTGAACGTTTCGCGGTACCGATGGCCCAGTTGCAGGGGGAGCCGCGCGTCCCTCTGGGCGAGACGGGTCTCGAGGTCGAGCTGGTCGAGTTCGATCCGCGGTTCTTGAACCTGCACCTCCGCACCCACGGCGGCGAGCAGTCGCCGGGGCGTCTGCTCCTTTTTGCCGACAGCCCCGAGTTCAACCAGCAGGACCGGGCCAACGGCGTCTTCGGCACCTTCTGGTTCGATGCCACCCAGGACGACGACGCGCGCGCGGTGTCCCTCGTCAGCCCCGACGTGCTCATGCAGGCTCGCCAGCCGCGGATCGACATCATCCAGGGAGCGGACCTCTCCCTGTACCGCCGCACGTGGCAGGCGCCGGAGCTCACCGAGGCAGGCCCACTTCCCCACGACGGCCGCGCGGTCGAGTTTCTGGCGGAATCTCCGCTGCGGTTCATGGTCGCGGTCGAGCATTTCCTCCCCAGCGCGGAGCCGGGGACGGCGGTGCGGCCGCGCCCCTTCCGCAAGCAGACGCAACAGCCCAAGCGTCCCCAGGCCCGCGTGCGGCTCACCGTCGATGAGCAAAGCAGCGAGTTCTGGCTGGAGTCGATGGGAGCCGATCCCTTGGAGCTGCCGCCGCGGCGGTCCCAGTTGCGCACCGTCCGCTCCGCCCATCGCGAAGCGCGGATCAGCCTCCGCCGCGACTACGTGGACGTCGGCTTCCAGGTCCACCTGCACCGCTTCGAGCGGAAGCTCGATCCGGGAACGTCGCAGGCGGCCTACTACGCAAGCGTGGTCGATTTCCGCGACCGCGACGATCCGGAGGAAGTGCTCGCCGAAAACGTCCTCATCACGCTCAACGCCCCGGTCGACTACACCGACCCGAGGAGGGGGCGCTCGTACCGGCTGTTTCAGGAGAGCTTCGCCGGGCCGTGGGCGGCGGGGGACGACATCTTCGAGATGATCGTCGACGGGAACAATCCGCGGACCCAACTCTTCCTCTCTTGGCTCACCGTCAACTACGACCCGGGGAGGGGGTTTAAGTACCTCGGTTCGCTGTTGATTGTCGTGGGTATGTTCACGATGTTCTATATGAAGTCGTTCTTCCTCCGGAGTCCAGCCAGGGAGGCGGTTCCGGGTGGTCCTGAGTCGCGATAGAGGTCATCCAATGCGGTGTCTAAGGCGGTGGTTGGGGGCGGTTCTCGGCCTGTGGCTGCTTGCAGGGGGCGCCACTACGGCTTACGGCTCCGGGTTGGATTTCCTGCCCTGGCAGGAGCTGCCCAGCTTTTACCGGGGGCGGGTGGCCCCCTTGGACACCTTCGCCCGGGGGACGGTCAACACCGTCTACGGGACCGATCGGCCGCGGCTGAGGCTCTACGAGCCGCTACCGGGTGAGGGCGAATTGGAGGAGCGGCTCGCTGCAGAGGCGATCTTCGGCGACCGCGGAGAGGTCCAGCGATTCACGGCGGCCGAGACGGTCTTCAGTTGGCTGGTGGAGACGGATCGCTGGGAGCACGTCCCCTTCCTCCAGGCGAGCCACGACGGGCTCCGCCGCGAGATTCTCGACCTCCCCCTGCGCGACGCTCAAGGGCGTTTGACGCACGTCTCTCCCTGGCAGCTCGATTCGTACCGCGGCGGCGCGGCGCTCATGGAGCTCGACAATTATCTGATGCGGCGTTCCCAAGCGCAGCAGCAGGCGGAGGCGGCGGGGAGGGAGTTCCAGAGCGAGCCGCTCGACAAGCCCGCCCGGGAATTGGCCGAGGCCTACCGGCTCTTCCGCATGGTGACCTTCGATCCGCGCGAGGGTGCCGGCCGGGGGCGTATCCGCAACGAAGTGATGGAGCTCGTCCACCTGTGGCACGAGAGCGGGACCTCGCTCGGGCAGATGCGGGAGATGATGCTCGTCGGGGACGACGATCCGTTGGGCGACGCCGAGGCGGCGATGCAGGCGATCGCCGCGGCCGCCATGGAAGACCGCTTCAGCCTGGACGCCCTGGAGCCCCCCGTGCTGGCGTTCCACGGCGCGGTGCAAGCCTCTGCGGCGCAGCTCTCCCACTACCACGAACAGCTCTTCCAGAACCCGCCCGAATGGCAGGAGGACCAATTGGCGCGGGTGCGGACGACGATCCGGCGCCTGATGTTGGCGTGCGGCGAGATGGCGCGGCAGGCGCACCTTGCGCACGAGTCCCTGTACGACGCCGGTTATTCGCTGCGGATCGCCCCGGCGTTGAATCCCTATGCTCTGGAGATGGACCGGCGCGCCGAGGATCTCAGCCAGCCCTGGTTGGCGGTGCAGAAGCTCCGCTTCGGCAGCGACGCCGCACTGGCCGAATACCCCGCGCAGCCGCTGCGCCGCGTCCGCGCCGCCTTCGACACGGCAGCCGCGGCCTACACCGATCGGCAGCGGAGCGACCGCGCGGCCGAATTCGCCGCCGCCCTCACCGACCTTTCAGCCGCCATCCGCGCCTTCGGCGAGGAGGTGAACCCGCTCCGCCGCGCCCTGCCGCTGGAGAATGCGGACGACGAGATTCTCGCCCTCACCGCCTATCCGCCGGCGGGCTCCACCCGCCTGGAGGTCCACTACAACACACTGGATCCCTTCTTCTGGTCGTGGATCGCCTTCCTCGTCGCTCTCGTGTTCGTTGCCGCGAGCTTCGGAAGTTTCGCGCGGCTGACGTTTTGGACGGCGACAGGGGTCGCGGTGATCGCGCAGGCTCTCTTGGTGTACGGATTGACTCTGCGGACGGTCATCACCGGATGGGCGCCGGTGACCAACATGTTCGAGACGATCGTCTTCGTGGCATTGATCGTAGCGTTTGTGGGATTCTGGTTCTGCCTCCTTCCCCTCTTCTGGCCGGCTTTGCGATATGCATGGCGGCTGACGGGATTACAGGGTCCGCCGACGGAGCCGAAGGAGAGCCGTTCGGAAGATGGTTACTTGCCGCCGGGGGTGGAGCTGGCCTTCCGTTGGAGCTTGGTGGCGCTGCGGGGACTGCTCGCCGCGGTGGTCATTTGGGCGCTGTCATTGCGGCCGTACTACGAGGCTGGCCAACCACTCATCGCCCTGCTGCCTACCATTCCGGCGGGAACCGGAACGCTTCTCCCCTCGATCGATCTGGCCACCGCGTGGATGGATTCGTTGGCGCAGTGGCTCTCGCGCATCGGCGTACTGCTGGGAATGGCCTGGCTGGCGCCGCGCGCGATCTTGTCGCTGGCAGCGTGTGCCGTGGTCGTACCGGTGTCGTGGGCGCAGCGCGATGTGCGGACTGCACTTGGGGACGTGTTCGATCGCCGAGGGCTCCTGGGACTGGGCGCCGCGGTAGGATGTTTTTCGTTGGGCCTCGCCTACTTCGCACCGATCTTCGACAGCGCCATCAGCCCACTGATGCCGGTCCTCCGCGACCGCTTCTGGCTCTTCGTCCACGTGGCAATCATAACCGCCAGTTACGGGGCCGCCGCGCTGGCATGGGGACTCTCTTGCGTAGCAATGGGGTACTACTTGTTCGGCCGCTACCGTAAGGGCCCCAAAGAGAGGGGCGTGGCCGTTGAAGGGGGAGCGCTGGCAACGACGCGGGAGACCTCCCGTTCCACGGCGGCAGAGGTGCAGCGGCTTGCCCGCAGCGAGCCGGCGGCCTGTGGTCCGCTGACGGCGCAGAGCTACAAGGCGATCCAGGTGGCCGTAGTACTGTTGGCAGCGGGCACGATCTTGGGGGGCCTGTGGGCCGACGTCTCCTGGGGCCGCTTCTGGGGATGGGACCCAAAGGAAGTATGGGCCCTCGTCTCCCTAATGGTCTTCCTGGGGATCCTCCACGGCCGCTACATCGGCTGGTTCGGCAACTTCGGCCTCTGTGTGGGGTACGTGTTGGGGGCCACTTCGATCGTCATGGCGTGGTACGGCGTCAATTACCTCCTCGGCAGCGGCCTGCACGCCTACGGTGGGGGCGCGGGGGGCGGCTGGTACGTCCTCTCCTTCCTGGTGGCCAATTGGCTCTTCGTGATGGCCGCCGGCGCTCGTTACGCCACCGAGTTGCTCTTCGACGAGCCGCCTCCGGACGCTGAGTCTGCCGCGGCGAGCGCGGAAAACGAGGGCACCGTCGAGCACGCCCTGGTCGAATAGTGCCGGCGGTCGGCGGAGCCCTTCGCGGCGCTGGGGCGCGGTGCTCCAGGTTCATCGAAGGCGCGCGGTTCCGCGAATTGACCTTGAGCGGCGGGGCGGTTTCCGGTACAAGCCGGGGCCCTCGTTGTCGACCCGTCTCGCGGTAACCTGCTCTCCCTGGCGAGAGGAGGGTTGGGAGTTCGCCATGCGCCAATCAGCCTTCATTCTCGCGGCGCTGCTTCCCCTGGCGGCGGAGGCCGTGGGGGCGGAGAACGGTTTCCCTTATGTGGCCTACGTCACCGGCGACGACGTCTACGTCCGCAGCGGGCCCGGCGGAAGCTACTATCCGACCGACAAGCTCCGCCGGGGCGAAATGGTCGAGGTATGGCGGCACGACCCGGGCGGCTGGTACGCGATTCGCCCCCCGCAGGGGAGCTTCACCTGGGTCTCGGCCCGCTACGTGACGCCGCTGGGCGACGGACTGGGGGAAGTCGGCGGCGACCGGGTGGCCGCCCGCGTCGGCAGCCGCTTCAGCGAGATGCGCGACGTCGTCCAGGTCCGCCTGCATCGCGGCGAACTCGTCGAGATCCTGGAGTCGCCCTCCGACGACTCCGGCGGCCAGGGGTGGTACAAGATTACCCCGCCCTCCGGCGAATTCCGCTGGGTCTTCGGCCGCTACCTCGACCCCGACTATCCCGCCGACGGCCTCGCCTACGCCCCTGCCGCGGCCAGCCCCCTGCTCCGTCCCGACCGAGCCGCCACCGCCCTCCCGACTGACGACGGCCATTCCCCCGGCTCCGGACTGGGGGGCCTGGGCGCCGCGCGGCCTGTCGCCGCCGGGATCAGCGACCGATACGGCTCCCGGGCAGGCCCCGCAACAGAAGCGCAGGTCGAAGAACCCAGCCTCTCCCCCCCCGCGCTGCCGCGCCAGTTGACGGCCCACCAGTTCGAACAGCAGCTTGCCGACATCGATCTGGAGCTTTCGATCATGGTCGCCGAGGAGCCCACCGTCTGGCAGTTCGATTCGCTGGATGCCCGCGCCCGCACGCTCTTCGCACAGGCCGATACCGCCCTGGAACGCGGCCGGGCCCGCGTGCTGCTCAACAAGATCGCCCGTTTCGAGGACATCCGCCAACGGTATCACGTCGTCCATGCCGGTTGGAACGACAACGGACAACGGAACGCCCAACTCGCTCAACTCAGCCAACGGCGGGCCTCAGCCGCAGGACGTAGCGGATCATCACCGGCCGCGGCCAGCGCCGAGAGCGAGCGATTCGACGGCATGGGGCGGCTCACCGAGGTCGTCTCGCCGAAGATGGGCTCGCCGCGCTACGCGCTGATCGACGAACGCGGCGAAGTCCTCTCCTACGTCACCCCCGCCCCCGGCCTCAACCTGCGCCACTACCTCGGTCGCCGTGTGGGCGTCAGCGGCACCCGCGGCTACATCCCCGAGCACCGCGCCCAGCACGTCATGACCCGCCAGGTAACGCCCCTCGACGGTCCCCTCCTCCGCTAGCGGGGGCGCGGCCCCAACCCCCGCCCCTGCGCGCGGAGAATCAACCGCATCCCGGCAGCGGCTCGTGCGCTGCGTTCGCGACGGGCGGAGCCAGTGGATTCGAGGCAGGGCGACCCACCGCAAACCGCCACCCGGGCACTTACGTCTCGGCCCCGGGAGGGTTTGCTTCGATGATCAGGACTTCGACCACCAGGGGGACGGCCTCTTCCGGGGCGCGCGGCTGCCGCTGCCCCCCCCGGCCCGAGCCCGGTCGGGCCGGTTGGCCGTAACCGCCCGCCTGACCCGCGCCGGGATAACCTCCCGTTCCAGGATAGCCGCCCGCTCCAGGATAACCGCCGGCTCCGGGGTAGCCGCTATCAGGATACCCGGAACTGCCGGGATAGCCTGAGCCACCCGATCCGGGGCGGGCTTGACCCGGAGCCCCCATGGCGCTGGTCGGCGTCACCAAGACGTCGATGGAGGGGCGCCGCCCCTCCTCCGAGCCGGTGCGGGTGCCCTCCAGCCACAAGCCGCCCCGTTCGCCGGGCCGTTGCGACGTCGCCCGGAGCTGCCGGTTATAATGGGCCAGGACCGCACTCGGCCTGCCGGTCCCCTCGATGCGGAGGTAATGCACCGTCATGGGATCAACCGCCGGAGCCTGGGGGATCGCCTCCAGCATCGCCGGCCATTCCAGGCGGTGGGCCGCAGTGACCGCACCGTCGGTGTGCGGCACGATCCCCCAGATGCTCCGTTCGCCCGATGTATCGGGCGACGTTCCGGCTGCCTGCGCCGCGGCGTACATGGCCTCGCACGTCGTGCGCACCAGCCGTTCGGTCGCTTGCATCCACTCCCTACCCACTTGGTCGCGCTGGGCGATGAACTGCTGGGCCTCCTCGGTTCGCGCACGCATCAGGGCCTCTTCGCGGGGTGTCGTCGCGGGGGCCCGCGGCCTCCACGCGATGCGTTCCGACTCCGGCTGACGTCGGGGAAGACTCTTGAAAGCCATCACCAACACGGGGTCCATCACGTACTCGCCGGATACGGCCGACGTGAGACCTTGCGGTCCCTCCTCCCAATGCCGCGCCAGGGTGCCGTGAATGGCAGTCCGCACCGTATCGGAGGGAATGGTCGCCGCCAGTCTCAGCGACGGGCCTGCCGCCTGGATGCTCCCCGCACGCTGCACCCGCTCGGCGACCGAGTCGCTGAACTGCGGGTTCCACAGGTAGCTGGCGACCCGGGAGGGCCACTGCGGATCGGCAGCGATCAGTTCCGGGACGGTGGGAATCGCCGCAGCCGGCGACCGCTGCTGCGCCTGCCGCGAACCGGGGTAGCTACCACCTGCTCCCGGATAGCTGCTCCCCGGATAGCTGCTTCCCGGATAGCCGCTCCCCGGCTGGCTGCTCCCGGGGTATTCGCTCCCGGGATAACTACTGCCCGGATATTCGCTCCCCGGATAGCCGCTCCCGGGGTCACTACTGCCTGGATAGCCGCTCCCGGGGTATTCGCTCCCGGGGTAACTACTGCCCGGATAGCCGCCCGATCCGCCTCCGTAACCGGACGGGCCTGCTGGCCGACCGCTGCCCGGGTAACCCGGTCTGCGGGGGTCGTCCGGCCGGGTTCGCGAACGACCGAGCGCCTCGGGCGGAACGCCCATCAGGGCCGCCAGGGCCATGGAGCCATACTCCGCGAAATAGGGCTCCACCGTGCCGCGGAACTGCTCGTCAACGCCGGGTCGCATGAGCAGCGCCAACTGCGCGGCCACGTTGTTCGGGTGCGACTCGGCCAGGAGGTCCATCAGCGCCTGGCGGCGATCCGCGGGGAGTTGGTCCTCACTGAGGTAGCGGGCGAACTGCAGCCGCAGCCGCTCCGAGGCCGTCGGCCGCAGCATCGCCATCGTGGTGCTCGCCAGCTCATCGGCGTCCATTCCCTCGGCATCGGCCGGCCGTACCCTCTCCGGCTCAGTCACCATGCGGAACAGGGCGGCGTCATTCTCCGGGGCGGGGTTGACCGCCAGGGCCTCGATGGCCGCACGCGAGGCTGTCGCGTCGTCGTCCGTCTCCCGCCGCCCCGCCACCAGCTCGAGGAGCACCTGCCGGGCCGTTTGCGTGCCGTTCGTTCCCAGAGCAAGTACTACCGCCTCGATCAACCGCGACTCGAAAGTGCCTCGCCCCTGCACGCCGCCATAGCCGTACGAATCGTAACTCCCCGGATAGGAGCTCCCCGGGTAGCCGCCGCTGCCGCCCGGATAGGAGCTTCCCGGGTATTCGCTGCCGCCCGGATAGGAGCTTCCCGGGTAGCCGCTGCCGCCCGGATAGGAGCTTCCCGGGTAGCCGCTTGGCCCGCCGGGACCGGCGGCGGGCTGAGGTTCCTCCTCTTCGGGCGGTTCGTATTTCAGGAGACCGACGAGGATTTCGGCGGCCTCGTCATCGTTGCGCCGATGCTCCCCAAGGTGGGCCACGGCCTCGATCAGCTTCGGGTCCTCCTCTCCCCGGGCCTCGAGATAGTCATCCGGCTCCCACCGCGCCAAGTTGTCCGGACGGCTGGAAGTCGTCTGCTGCCCGCCGGGACGGCTGCCGGCGCTGCCGTATCCCGGCGGATACCCGCTGCTGCCGGCGCCCGGATAGCCCGAGCTTCCCGGATAACCGCTTCCTGGATAACCGCTGCTCCCAGGATAGCTGCTGCCCGGATAGCCGCCGCTTCGATCGGCCGAAGCCGTCTGCGGCGCCGAATCCGGTGCGGATTCCGGCGCTGAGTCCGCCGCCGGGGACGTGCTGGCCGGTTCGGTACTCTCCGGTGTCGTGACCGGAGTCGCCGCGGGGGGCGACGGAGGCGGCGAGCTCACCGGGGGCGACGGCGAGGCGGTCCCACCACCGTTTCCTCCCCCGCAACCGCCGGCAAGCAGGGCAACCACCGCAAGTGCCACGACACAAACCCCGACGAACGGCGGCGCGCCGCGTTCGGCTCGAGGCACCCCGCACGAAGCCGTCCAGCGCGTCAACTGTCTGGCGTTCACGGCATCTCCTCCTCTGCGG
Source organism: Planctomycetales bacterium (assembly GCA_007119795.1). Next base: position 25,855 of record SKOZ01000039.1, read on the forward strand.
TTCGCAGTTCGCCCCATAGACCACCAGCTTCTGTCACGCAATCTCCGCCCGCACGCCCTCCAGCCCGCGCCGGAATCCGGTCTGCGGCGGTGTCCTGCAAGGTGGCTCGCGGTCTTGCCTCTGGAAAACCCGCACGGCGCGGGGCCGCGGACCCTACCGCCGACTCCGCCAAGGCTGGAGAACGAACTCGAGGGCGCCCCGATCCCTTTCCATCCTGAGTATCTCACATTCGGTTCCGGAAAACCAGTCGCAGACACGTTTTCGGCCCCTTCGCAGCCGTTCGTTCTTCGGGCAGGTCGCCCCTCCTCCCTGCGGCACTGACCCGCAAAGAGGGGGGGTGTCGACGTCAATGCATGGCGCCGCGGTGCGGCGCATTGCCCCAAGAGCTCGCTTGCCCGCCGTCGAAGACCCACGAAGGATGGATTGCCCGTTGACGCGGGACTTGAGTTGCCTCGAGCAGGAACGTCCGAGGCGACGGAAAACGGCGGACTACTGCCCGAGGGCATGGATCTGCTTCCGCCGTGGTCCGCAGCGGACGGCTCCACTTTCGGCGAACCATCAGCCGTCTCGTACGTATACGCGATTAGGAACCCCGCCCCCGACGATCCATTGTGGGGGTGCGGCCGTTTCTGGGTCGAGTTGACGTTTCGCGCCGCACGAGGCGGGTGCTCGGTTTCGCCGAAAGTTCCAGGGAATCAGCGGATGGTTTTCGGTACTTTGGTTCACTCCATCGAGGAGGAAAAGTGATGCTAGCCAAGTCGAAGTGGGTCGCCGCCGGGGCGATGACCCTGGCCCTGTTCCTGGTAGCCGCGTGCTACGCTCAGCCGCGCGGCGCGGTTAAGGTGGGTGAGGAGGCGCCCGAGTGGAGCAATCTACCGGGTGTGGACGGCGAAGAGCACAGTCTGGCCGATCTGGATTCCAAGCTGGTGGCGATTGTCTTCTCCTGCCACCACTGCCCGGTCTATGTGGCCTATGAGGAGCGTCTCAAAGAACTCCGGGACGCCTACGACGAGGAAGATCTGGCGATCGTAGCCATCAACCCCAACAACATCTGGGGCGAGGAGACACTCGATCACATGAAGGCCCGCGCCGAGGAGATCGAGTACAACTTCCACTATGTGCACGACACCAGCCAGGAATCGGCTCACGAGTACGGCGGCCGCGTGACACCCCACGTCTTCCTGCTCGACGAGGATCGGGTAGTCCGCTACATGGGCGCCATCGACAACAGCATGAACCCAGCCGAAGTGGAAGAGACCTTCCTTCGCGACGCCATCGATGCCCTCCTGGCGGGCGAGGAGCCGCCGGTCACGGAGACGAAGGAGTTTGGCTGCACGGTGAAGTTCGAGTAACGAACCGCGGCCGCAACCGGCCGGCCGGACGCACGCGGCCGCCGGGAAATTGCGGGCGCAAAGCGAGGGCGGCGGGAAACGCCCTTGCCACACACTGCTTCGGCGTCGGGGCGGCCCGGTAGCTGCCGCCCCGACGCCTTTCTTGGTTCCCTTCGCCTTGTTAGCCGTGGCCCGGGGGGTGAGCGGGTCATGGCACGAAGAGCCCGAACATATCATGCGCAGTACAGCTATTGTTCCGATGATTCTGGTCGGTCTGGGGCTCGGTTTGACGGCCTTGGGCGGTTGTGGCGAGGGGCCCGAAGGCGGCGGTGGACCGGCGGTGGGCGGCCCCGACCGGGAGCCGACCGTCGACACGCGAGCCGCTGAGCCCGCGGCGGACGAGATGGCCGGCGAGATCACCCTCCGCGACATCGACGAAGAGGAGTACGCCGAGATCATCGCCGGGCACCGCGGGAACGTCGTGCTCGTCGATTTCTGGGCCACCTGGTGCCCGCCTTGCATCGAGGCGTTCCCCCACACCGTTGCGTTGCACCACGAGTTGGCCGGCGAGGGGCTGGTGGTGATCTCCGTAACCGTCGATGAGCCGGAGGCCGAGGATGCCGCGCTGGAGTTTCTCCGCCAGCAGGGGGCCGTTTTCGAAAACTACCGCAGCGTCCACGGGACCGGCTCGCGGTCGTTCGAGGTCTTCGAACTCGATGCCGTGCCCCACTTCAAGCTCTACGACCGGCAGGGGCAGCTCCACCAAACCTTCTCCACGGCGGGGGAGGAGCTCGACGCCGCCGTCCGGGAGCTGCTGGCCACCTCTTCGTGAGCTCTCCCCTTCTTGACAGGGGCACCCCAGGGGATAGGATAGATTTTGGACTGGTTGGGGGTTGCGCAGCCTCTCCCAGGCGGGGGTGCTTGTGGTACGGTTGCCACGCGGGGGGACACGGCACGTTGCAGGAGTCCCTTGCACCGTGCAAAATGAGGTCCGCTGAGGTCGCACGCCTGCGAGGAGCCGTTTCCGTCGAGCCGAGGACCGAACTTCACGGGCGGGCATGGCCCGCAAGCGTTAGCCACCGTCCGAGCCGTCGCAGAGCGTTGGTGCGAGTGCGATGAAGCGCGGTTGGTCGACATGGCTTATTGGAGGCGCGGGGCTTATTGGAGGCGCGGGGCTTATTCGAGGCGCGGGGCTTATTCGAAGCGCGGGCCATGACGATCCCGCATCGGGTCGAGCCGGCAGGAGAAACTCCAAGGATCCGGACGCCGAGCCATGTCGAACGAAAACGTACCGCCATCGGCTGGAGAAGGCGGCGCACAGGACAATCCGCCCGAGACGTCCCGGGAGCAGCACCTGCCGCGCCGCAACCGCCCAGGAGGCGACGCCAAGCCGCGGGGGCCCGCGCACACCCCTTTGCTGGTAGCAATCCTCCTTGTCGGACTGCTGGGCTCGATCGGAGTTCGTGCTCTGCTCGCGGAGCGCGACGCGGACGCCGTCGCGGCGAAGCTGCAGTCCGATGCCGCCGAGCGGGTGGGTACGATCCAGCGGGAGTTCAACGCGGCGTTTGGCGTCGTCCGCGCCCTGAAGGCCTTCTACCGGGGATCGGAAGAGGTCACACGCGACGAATTCGACGACTTCACCGACCTGATGTTCAGGTGGCACCCGGGGATCGAGGCCCTGGGCTGGGTTCCGCGAGTGCCTGCCGAGGCGCGCCCCGCCTTCGAGGATCGCCTCCGAGAGGAGGGTGTGGCCCCCGAGGGGGTGAAGGAATGCGATTCCGTCGGCGGCACCCGGCCGGCCTCCCCGCGAGACGTATTCTTCCCCATCGAATTCCTGGAGGGCCGCAGCGGCGGATTCCTGGTGATCGGCTGCGATCTCGCTGCGCGGCCGGAGTGTCTCAGGGCCATCCGCGAAGCCGCCCGCACCGGCGAGCGCTCCTCGACGGGGGCCATGTTGCTGGACATCGAGGACGGCCTGTCACACGGGGTGATCGTCTTCGCCCCAGTCTATGAAAAAGGTTCGGCGGATGGTGCGCTCGACGGCGACGACCACGATGAACCGCCCTGGAACGAAGACGGAGAACCTCCGCCGCTGATGGGAGTGGTCTTCGGCGTCTTCCGCATCGCCACGCTCGTGGAGGCGGGGATCTCGTATCGGTACCTCCCTCCTTTAGGGTTGGACTACTTCATCTACGACATGTCGGGGCCGGAGCCCGCTCTCCTCCACTCGCGCCTCTCGAACGAGCGGGACACCCCCTTCGACGAAGCCCGCCCTGATCACGAACTCCTCCTGTCCGGGCGGTACCCCACCGAGAATATCGACGTTCCCAGCGCCCATTGGACAATCGTGAGCGCGCCGACCGACAGGTATCTCCGGGAGCGACGGAGCTGGCTCCCGGAATCGGCTTTCGGTGCCGGCGTGCTGGTAACCGTGCTCCTGGCGATGTACGTCCACGCCATGCACGGCCGCGCCGCCCAGGTCGAGCAGCTCGTCGTCGAGCGGACGGCGGAGCTCCGCCGCGCCAACGAGCGGCTCGAGCGCGGGATGGTCGAGCGGGCCTGGACCGAGCAGGTGCTCCGCGACTCGGAAGCGCTCTACTCCTCCCTGGTGGAGAACCTCCCCGTGCAGATCCTCCGCAAGGATCTGGACGGCCGCTTCACCTTCGCCAACCGGTCCTTCTGTGCGCTCTTGGGCCGATCCCTGGAGGAGATTGTCGGCAAGACTGATTTCGACTTCTATCCCGAGGACCTGGCCCGCAAGTACCGCGAAGACGACCGCCGCGTCGCCGAGGCGGGAAGCCTTTTCGAGGACGTCGAGGAGTACGAGAAGAACGGCGAAAAGCGGTTCATGCAGGTGATGAAGTCGCCGGTCCGCGACGCGGCGGGCAAGATCGTGGGGACGCAGGCCGTCTTCTGGGACGTCACCGAGCGCCGCGAGGCGGAGCGGCAGCTTGCCCTCGCCAAGGAGTCGGCGGAGATGGCGAACCACGCCAAGAGCGCCTTCGTGGCCAACATGAGCCACGAAATCCGCACGCCCATGAACGCCATCCTGGGCATGACCGAGCTGGTCCTGGACACGAAGCTCTCGCCCGAGCAGCGCGAGTACCTCAACGTCGTCGCCGAATCGGCCGAGGCCCTCCTGGCGGTGATCAACGACATCCTCGACTTCTCCAAGATCGAAGCCGGCAAACTGACGTTAGAGGAGAGCGTTTTCGATCTCAAGGAAAGCCTGGGCGACATCATGAAGGCCTTGGCGCTCCGGGCGCACCGCCAGGGGCTGGAACTGGCCTGCCACATCGATCCCAGCGTCCCTACCCTGGTCGTCGGCGATCAGGCCCGCCTGCGGCAGATCATCGTCAACCTGGTGGGAAACGCCATCAAGTTCACCGAGCAGGGGGAAGTGGTCCTCGACGTCCGCCCCGAAACGGATCGGGGGGCCCCCCCCGAGGCTCCGACGGCCGAGGGGAAACCCGCGGGAAGGGAGGACACGGCGGTCTTGCACTTTGCCGTCCGCGACACCGGCATCGGCATTCCCCCGGAGAAGCTGGACGCCGTCTTCGACGCCTTCGAGCAAGTGGACGTGACCTCGACGCGCCGCTACGGAGGAACCGGGCTGGGGCTGACCATCTCGAACCGGCTCGCAGAGCTGATGGGTGGCCGCATCTGGGTGGAGAGCAAAGGCGACGAGGGGAGCATCTTCCACGTCACCGCCCGTTTCGGCTTGGCCCCCCGGCAGCCTGCTCCGCCCCGCCAGGTCCGACCCGGCGTGGTGGTCGGCCTGAAGGTCCTCGTCGTCGACGACAACGCCACCAACCGGCGCATTCTCGAAGAGATGCTCCTCAATTGGGACATGGTGCCGCAGACGGCGACCAGCGTCGAGGAGGCGCTGAAGCGGCTCCGCGAGGCCCAGGCCGTCGGCGGCCCCTTCCGCCTGGTCCTCACCGACGCCAACATGCCGCGGCGCGACGGATTCTCGCTGACCGAGGAGATCAAGCACGACCCGGAGTTGGGGAGCACGGTGATCATGATGCTCACCTCCGGGAACCGTCCCGGCGACATCGCCCGCTGCAAAGAGCTGGGCGTGGCCACCTACCTGCTCAAGCCGATCAAGCAGTCGGAGCTGTTCGACGCCATCATGGTCGCCCTGGGGATCACCCACGTCGACGAGGAGGAGCGCGGCGCGGCCGGCCGCCGCCCCCCGCGTCGGGTCCGCCCCTTGCGGATCCTGCTCGCCGAAGACAGTCTCGTGAATCAGAAGCTCGCCGTGGGCCTGCTCGAGCGGCAGGGGCACTCCGTGGCCGTGGCCAACAATGGTCGCGAGGCGGTGGCGGCCCTCGAGACCGGGGAGTACGACCTGGTCCTCATGGACGTGCAGATGCCGGAGATGGACGGCCTGGAGGCCACCGCCGCCATCCGCCACCGGGAGCAGCAGACGGACCGCCACGTCCCCATCATCGCCATGACGGCGCACGCCATGAAAGGCGACCGCGAACGCTGCCTGGCCGCCGGCATGGACGAGTACATCGCCAAGCCCATCCGCGCCCACCGCCTCTTCGACACGATCGACGCCCTCGTCGGCGACCGGGAAGGCGAGAGCCCACCCCCCGAGGAGGAGCCGGGCGGCGAATCGGGGCGAATCTTCCGCTTCGAGGACGCCCTCGCTGCCGTCAAAGGGGACGAGGAGCTGCTCCGCGTCGTCGTGGAGACCTTCCTCGCCGAGGCCCCCCGCCTGATGCAGGAAATCCGCAATGCCCTGGCAGCGAAGGATCCCGCCGCGCTACGGATCGCCGCCCACACCCTCAAGGGCTCGATCCGCTATTTCGGCTCCACGCGGGCCTTCGACCTCGCCTTCCGGCTGGAGAGTCTGGGCCGCTCCGGGAATCTCGAGGGGGCCGAGGAGACCTGGGAACAATTGGACGCGGAAATAGTGCTCTTGACCCGAGTTCTGGTAGACTATCTCCAGGAAGGAGGGGCGGCGAACCGGGCTTCCGCCGCGGACGACGATCCCGGCGCCGAGCCGAACCGTTCATCGCACGCTCCTCCCCCGACCTGATCTTCCGTGGGCCGATCCGCAGCTGCGGCCCGGTGCGGACCATGGAGGCGAAGGAGCCGCTGCAGGAGGCCGCGGCCGGATGCGTCGGGGCAGGAAGTGGGCACCGCCGGCGGACGGGAAGGCCCGATCTCGCCGTGAGCGGTAAGCAAGGGATCACTCGCCTGAGGGGAGAAACCTGCCATGCCGACCGTATTGGTTGTCGATGATTCTGCCGTCGATCGCCGCCTCGTCGGTGGCCTGCTCCGAAAGAATCCCGAGTGGACGGTGGAGTACGCCGCCAACGGGGTCGAAGCCCTGGCGCGGATGCGCGACGCGCTTCCCGATCTGATCGTCACCGACCTCTCCATGCCCGCCATGGACGGGCTCGAGCTCGTCAGGTCGGTCCGCAGCCATTACAGCGACGTCCCCGTGATCCTCATGACGGCCTACGGCAGCGATGCGCTCGCCATCGAGGCCCTCGAACAAGGCGCGGCCAGCTACGTCCCCAAGTCGAAGCTCACCGAGAAGCTCCGGGACACCATGGAAGAGGTCCTCGCCCTGGCCCGCGCCGACCGCACGTACGAGCAGCTCATCAGTTGCCTGCGGCAGTGCGAGTTCACCTTCCTGCTCGAGAACGATCCTGCGCTCGTCGACCCCTTGGTCGATCTGGTGCAGAAGATGGTGGCGGGCATGAGGATGTGCGACTTCACCACGCGGCTGAGAATCGGCGTGGCCCTCAAGGAGGCCCTGCTCAACGCCCTCTTCCACGGCAGCCTGGAAATCAGCGTCGAGGAGATGCAGGCCGTGGGGGGGAATCTCCTCGCCGAGAACGACCTCAGCCTCGCCGAGAAGCGCCGCCAAGAGCCCCCTTACTGCGAGCGCCGCGTGTACGTCGACGTCCGCATCACCCCCGATGAGGCCCGCTTCATCGTTCGCGACGAGGGGCCCGGCTTCGACGTCTCCGCCCTCGGGGCGCCGGCGGACGCTACCTGGGAGGGGGAATGCGGCCGTGGGCTGATGCTCATGCGCAGTTTCATGGACGACGTGATCTTCAACCCCAAGGGAAACGAAGTGACCATGGTCAAGCGGCGCGAGGAGAGCCGCGTGGCCGCGGAAAGCGGACAACGATAGACAAGACCGCCGGGCCGGGCGCCTCTCGCCGGTCGCCCCTCGTCCTGGACGGCGCTGCCAAAGAGAAGGAGGCCCCTTCCCTTGCCCCGGGAGGATACGCTCTCCTCGCGGGGCGGCAGGAAAACGTTGGGGAGAGAATACCGCCATGCCGAGCGTGTTGGTCGTCGACGATTCCCCCGTGGATCGATGCCTGGTGGGCGGCCTGTTGGAAAAGGACGCCGGGCTTGCGGTCCGCTACGCCGTCGACGGCGCCGACGCCATCGCGCAGATGGCCGAGACCCCCTTCGATCTCGTGGTGACGGATCTGGTCATGCCGCGGGTCAACGGCCTGGAGCTCGTGGAGGCCATCCGCCGCGACCACCCGCGCACTCCGGTGGTTCTCGTCACGTCCAAGGGGAGTGAGGAGGTCGTCCTCGAGGCGCTCCAAAAGGGCGCCGCCAGCTACGTCCCCAAGCGCGTGCTCGCCCTGCGCCTCTTGGCCACCGTTCAGAACGTTCTGGCGGTGTCGCATCACGAGCAGATCCACCAGCGGCTCATGAAATGCCTCAACTCGTTCGAGGCGGGGTTCGCGCTCGAGAACGACTGCGCCTTGATCCGTTCCCTGGTGACGTACCTCCAGGACGTGATCAGCAACATGGAGCTCTGCGACGAAGCGGAGCAGACGCGCGTGGGCGTTGCCTTGGAGGAGGCCCTCGTCAACGCCCTGTACCACGGCAACCTCGAGATCGGCTCGGCGCTCCGCGAGGAGGACGACTCCGCCTACTACGCACTGGCCAGCAAGCGCTGCCGGCAGTCCCCCTACCGCGACCGCCGCATCCATGTGGGTGTCAAGCTCTCCCGGACCGAAGGTATTTTCGTCGTCCGCGACGAGGGATCGGGCTTCGACCCCCTCGCCCTGCCCGACCCCACCGAGCCGGAAAACCTCGAATGCCTCAGCGGCCGAGGGGTCCTGCTCATGCGGACCTTCATGGACGAGGTCCGCTATAACGAAGTCGGCAATACCGTGACCCTCACCAAGCGCCGCGATTCTCCCGTCTCCGCCGACGGCAACCACGAAGGCTCCAGCGACCGGCCCTGATGCCGCCACCGCCGTGCCCCGACACCGTGGCGCGGCGGAGCGTGCCGGGCCAGGCAGCGCCGCCGTTCCCCATAACCCTTCCGGCCACCATGGACCTCATCTATCGCTTCGACCCCCTCGCGCCGACCGCCGAACGGGAGTGCCCCGACGCCGACGCCGCCCTGGAGCGAATCCTCTCCGGCAACCGCCGCTTCTGCGACGTCGTGGAACAGATCCGGCAGCGCTCGGCCGACGGCGATGCCCGCCAGCCGATCGTGGTCCCCATGTGCCCCCTCTCGCTCGGCGTTCCCGGCAGAGAGAATCTTCCCCCCGGACAGGCCCCCTTTGCCCTGGTGGTCGGCTGCTCCGACGCCCGCGTCCCCATCGAGACCGTCCTCGGGCAGTCGCTCAACGAGCTGTTCGTGGTCCGCATCGCGGGGAACGTCCTCGGCGTGGAGTGTCTGGCCAGCGTGGACTTCGCCGCCAGCCATTTCCGCGATTCCCTCAAGCTCGCCGTGGCCCTGGGACACACCCAGTGCGGCGCCGTCTCCGCCGCCGTCGACGCCTACCTGAGCCCGGGACGCTACACGCGGATCGCCTTCACCCCCTCCCTGCGGACGCTCGTCGACCACTTGCAGATGGTCGTCCGCGGCGCGGCCACTGCGCTCCGCGAAGTCTACGGCCGCTCCGTCGAGCACCATCCCCGCTACCGCGAGGCCCTGGCCGAGGTGGCCGTGTACCTGAACGCGGCGTTCACCGCCCACGATCTCGGCCGCGAGATGCACTTGTCGGGCGACGCGCCGGTACGCGTGGTCTATACGGTCTACGACCTGCTCACCCACCGCCTGCACGCCTTTCCCGACGGCGCACCGCACGAGGCCGCTGCGGCGGCCTTCGCCGAGGCCCCCCGCGAGGGCGAGGGCTTCGTGGCCCTGGGCAGACGAATTGCCCAGGGGGCAACGGCGGCGACGGCTGCCGTGTGACCCGGCCCTTTAGAAGGGGTGGGGCACGAGCCAGGCGGCCAGCAGCGTCAGGACGATTCCGGTCAGGCCGATGGTCGTCAGCAGTACGGTCCAGGAACGGATCGTCTCGGCCTCGGTGAGGACGCCCATGCGGGCGAAGATCCAGAAGCCGCTGTCGTTCATCCAGGAGCCGACCGTTGCGGCGTTGCCGATCACAATCGCCAGGTAGCCGGGATGGCAGCCGGCCAGGTGCGCCACGGGGGCGAAGATGCCCGCCGCGGTGAGCATGGCCACCGTGGCCGACCCCTGGCTCACCCGTATCCCCATCGCCGTGGCGGCGGCGAAGCAGAGGACGAGCAATCCCCCTCTAGCGGTGGGGGGTGCTGCCGGGGCGGTGGCCTCGCCGACGTCCGCGCCGTCGGCGTGCGGAACTGGAGCCGGCGCACCGGCATCCTCGCCCCCGGAGTCCAGCGGCACCTCGTGGACATGGTCCCCGCGGACGAACTCTTCGATGTAATCGCCGACCTGCGCCTCGCGAAGCATCGCCCCGAAGGCGCCCCCTGCCGCGGTGATCAGAATGATCACGCCCCCGCTCATCAGCGCGGCTTCGGTCTTCCGCGACAGCTCGGCGAAGCTCAGCCGGCGGTGCCAAGCGAGCGTCGCCATGGCAATGGCCGCCGCGACGAAGAGTGCGAAGGCAGGATAGCCCACGTTGGCGGTCACCTCGGCCCACCGTTGCCACGCGCCCGGTTCGCCGAGCCGAGTTTCCTCGGCGGCGGCCAGCGCCTGGACGACGCGGTCGGCGGCGATCATGGCCACGGGGACGAGAATGGGCGCCAGGGAGAGCCACAGCGGCGGCAGGTCCTGGTCCTCGACGGGCTGCGATTCTTCCTCGGCGGTGCCGTAGGGCCGCATGGCGATGGGCATCCGGCGGTTGATCATATGGCTTGCCACGAGTCCCACACAGGCGATGGGGATGCCCAGGGCGATTCCCATGAGGAACAGCTCCGCCAAGTCGATTCCGAAGGACTCCGCCATGAGCAGGGGGCCCGGCGTGGGCGGCACCAGGGCGTGCGTGATCACGCCGCCCGTGGCGATGGCGCAGAGGTAGAGCATGTAGTTGCTCCCCGTCCGCCGGTAGAGCGACCGCGCCAGGGGCACCAGCAAGTAGAAGACCGTGTCGAAAAAGACGGGGATGGCGAGCACGAACCCGCTCGAGGCCATGGCCGCTGGAGCCTGCCGTTCACCCAGGAGCCAGAGAAAGGCGCGCACGATGCGGTCGGCCGCACCGCTATCCATCAGGCACTTGCCGATGATTGCGGCCATGGCGATGGGGATGCCCAACTGGCCCGCCATCATGCCGAAGGCTGCCGCCACGCTGGCGATTCGGGTGTGTACCGGGCGAGGGTCGTCCAGGGTGCCCGGCGCCAGCACGCTCACCACAATCGCCGCGGAGATCAGCGCCAGGAAGGCGTTTACCCGGAGCACCAGGATCATCCCCAGAACCACCGCAACCCCGATCGCCAGGACGACCATCGGGTGCGTGAACACGTTCTGCAGCAACTCGATCATGGGACAAGCCCTCCCCGGAGCGTGATCGGCAGCGGCACTCCTTCCCGTCCGGTGCGCTACCTGACCGTCGAGAAGCCGACAAGGAGCCAGCCGTCCTCCAGGCTGGTCACGAAGGTCCCCGCCAGGCCGAAGCGGTTACGGATCTCGTCAAACGGGGGCAGGTGGCTGCCGTCGAGTTCCCGGCGCCGGGCAGCGACCGGGTCCGCCGGCACGACGAAGAGCCGCAGGGCCCGCGCCGGAAGCATCTCGGTGTCGCGGAGCCGCCCTTCGCGAATGAGCTCGTACACCGGCTCGGTGGTTCGATCCGTACGGGTGAACGACCGCATGCTCCCCGCCCCCGCCCCGAGCTGCTCCATGGCTGCCGAAAGCCGGCGGAAGTCCTCCTCCTCGGCGAGCGATCTCTCGGTGTCGAGGACCCGGATGAGGTAGTCGTAATGGGAGGCGATGAACAGGTAGCCGTGGCCCACGGTAACGGCCGCATTGGGCAAGAGCTCGACCTGCATCTCCTCGGTCGGCGGCGGCTCTGCGAACGGCGCCCCCGGACGGGTAGGGATCTCCACCCGCGGAATTCCTGCGGGCGGCTCCGCCGGCTCGCGCTCCGCTTCGACCGCCTCCCAGACCTCCAGTCCGCGGTGCTCCCGGCGGCGCATGGTGGGATCGTTGGCCAGAGTCTTGCGGATTCCCGCAGCCAGCGCCTGGTCATTGCGGGCCTCGATGGCGAAGAGGACCCGTTCGCTCTCCGGGGTGATCGGCCTCTGGTAATCGGTCACCACGATGACCTTTTCCCCCAGGTGCTGTATGAGCTCTTCGCGGACGTCGATCTGCGGCCCCAGGGGATCGATGAGCAACTGCTCCTTCACGTCCGCCCAGATCCCGGTGATCCCCTCGCCGGCGATCTGGTCGAAGAGGGCGTCGACGTTGTCGAAGGCGGCGAGAATGTCCCAGAAGACGACCGTGCAGGCGGCCGCATCGGCAGGCACCCAGGGCGGCAGCTCGAAGTCGCCGCGGTTCGGCAGAGTGATCATCCGCATGGGCACCACGTCCTCGTAGTGCTCACCGGTGACTTCGGGGTAAGGTGGCGGGGCGAAGACCGCCACGCGGTGTACCGCCTCGAATTCATCCACGGCGAGACTTACCGTCCCGCCCACGCCGCGGATCGCATCGAAGCCCTGGCTGCGTGCCACCTCGAGGAACGTCGGGCCGCGGCGCCGCGGCGGCTGCGGCGCGGCGCGGCGGAGGGCCTCGGCGTAGGGAACCGGCTCGATGAACCACCGGACGTGGACCGGCTGCGGACCGTGAGCTCCGCTGCGCCGCATCACCTCCCGGTACACGGGATGCTGCCCCAGCGACTCTTGCCCTCTCCCCACCGATCGCGCGAGAATCCCCCGGATCGTATCGAGGTTGTCGGCGGCTCCCAGCAGGTTGCCGGAGAGGAAGTAGATCACCTGGCGCATGCGGTCGTCGCCGGCGATCTTCGGCAGGTCGAAAACGATCACCGACGTGTTCGCCTCCGCCAGCCGGGTCTGCTTCGCGCCGCGGCGCACGAGGTTCGCCGCCACTTTCTCGAGGAAGCTCTGCGCCTGGGCCGTTCGGCCGGTAACATCGACCAGGAGGGCCACCGAAGCGACATCGGGCGCCGGCTCGACCACCGCCAAGCAGATTTCACCGGCGGGCACCCCCCGCAGATCCTCGAGCGAGATCCCCAACCGGTCGCGGGTCTCGGCGAAGCGGTCGCCGAGCTGCTGCCTCAGGTCCTCGGCAAAGGGCTCCATGACCGGGTCCGCCAGCAGTTCGCCCAACTGGGTCCGCTCCCACTGCGCGGCGAGCTGATCGAAATCCTCGATCAACACCACACCCCGCGTAGTCAACGGCAGGAGCCGCTCCCCCAGCAAATCTTCCGCGCGAGCCGCTACGGCCAGGAGCATCCAACTTGCCACGAAGCACAGGCCCAAGGTGCTGGTTCGTCGCACGATTCTATTCCCTCCGAATTGTCGATCCCCAGGATCCGTTTGTTCCCTTCTTCACTGCGTTCCGCCGGGAGGAGCCCCGAATCCCCGCGACCGGACCCTTTCGCCGCGATCCAGCCTCCACCCCGTTCCCCAGACCGCCCCGATCCCCTTCCTCTGCGCAAGCCGTTCCTGTCGAGTTTACCGGTAGCGGGGCCCGGACGCCATATGGAAAAGCAATATCCCCCGAACCCGTAGACTCCCCTGCCGCCGGCGGAGATAATCCGCTGTATGAAGCTTTTCGAGAATCAGAGCCTCAGCAACGACCCCATCCACGGGTATATCCCCTTCACGGCCGCGGCCGGGCTTCCGCCCGGCGAGGTGGCCGAGCAGCAGGTCATCGACCATCCCTGGGTGCAGCGGCTCCGCCACATCCACCAGCTGCAGACCGCCTGGTGGGTCTTCCCCTCGGCCGAGCACACCCGCTTCCAGCATGTCCTGGGGGCCATGCATCTGGCCAGCCGGGCCGTGGCGGCGCTCTACGAGAGCCTCGCCGAGGTCGCCTCGGATCTCCCCAGCCGCGCTTACGTCGAGTCGCTGGTACGTCTGGCGGCGCTCCTGCACGACGTGGGGCACGGGCCCTTCGGACATTTCTTCGACGCGCACTTCCTGAAGGACTACGGCCTGACGCACGAGACTTTAGGCGGCGCCATCATCCGCAGCGAGCTGGCCGATCTGATCCGCGGCGTCCGCACCAATCCCTCCGGTCGCCTCCACCCCGACGAGACCCTCGACCCCGAACAGATCACCTACCTGATCACTCGCCCCGGGGCAGCCGAGGGAGAAGCGCCGCAGTGGCTCCGCTACCTGCGGGCGCTGTTCAGCGGGCTGTATACGGTGGACAACATGGACTTCGTCCTCCGCGACGCCTACATGGCCGGCTACAGCGCGCGAGCTTTCGATCTGGCCCGCCTCCTCCACTACAGCTTCTACAGCCCCAAGGGGCTGACGATTCACGAGCGGGGTCTCTCCGCCCTGGTCCGCTTCCTCGCCGTCCGCGCCGAGCTCTTCCGGGCCATCTATTTCCACCGCACCGTGCGGGCCATCGATCTCTCGCTGCAGGAGGTCTTCGCCGAATCGAAGCACCTGCTCTTTCCCGGGAACCCCCTGGAGCGGCTCGACGAGTACCTGCACTTCACCGAGTGGAGCGTGCTGGTACGGGTTGGCGACTGGGCCCGCGGCAGCGACCCGAAGACGCGGCGTCTCGGGGAGCGGTGGCAGTCGGTTCTCCGCCGCGAGGTCCGCTGGAAGATGGCCTGCGAACGGACCATTTTCTTCCGGCCCGGCGAAGCCGAGCGGGGCAGCGTCTTCAGCAATGCCCGCGCCCTGGAACACGCCGTCCGCGAAGTGCTCCCCGCCGAGCTCCGTGAACTGCCCCTGAAGGTCGACACCGCCCGCCACGTCCACCGCCCGGGGGCACACACCCCCACGGCCGGCCAGAACTTCCTCTACGACCCCGCCTCGTCGCGGATCCGCAATCTCGACGACCGCGAACTCTTCCGCCAGCTCCCGGTAAGCTGTCGCGTCTGCCGCATCTACACCGAAGACACCCGCCACAGCGCCGCTCTGGCGGCCGCCATGGACCTGCTCACCGGCGGCCAGGAGGACGACGTCACGAACATGTAGCGGTGGCTGCTTCCCGGTGCCTCGACAGTCGCAGCCTTGCCGGCGCAAGCGGCGCGATCGCCGCGGAGCCACGACCGGTAGGGAGCGACGCCTCCCCCGCTATGCAGGGGGGATGAATGCCCGCGAATGCAGCTCCGTGGTCGGGCAAGTCGGCCGGGGGCGCCGGCGTCATCGACGTTCGGGCGTCGCCGGCCGCTGGGTCGTCTGCGGCTCGGGCTGCTCCACGATCCGCCGCCAGCCCAGAGGGGTCGCCACCCGGAAGGGGTTCCCCCGCAAGAATCCCAGCGGCGGGTTCACCTTGGCCTCGTAGAACTGGTAGGCGTGGCGGTTCCCTCCAGGACCCTGCTGGGCATCGCCCGGCAGGTAGATGTGGACGCCCCAGGGGAGCCAGTCCCGGGTGGAGAGGACGATCTCGGCACGGGCGAAGTTGGCGGCATCCTCCTGGAAGCGGGGAAAGGCCTCGATCCACACCTGTTCTTTGGCGTCGGGCGGCGTGATCAAGCGGAGGAAGTAGCGCTGCTTGAGCGCCGCCGCCTCGGCGCCGAAAACGAAGGGCAGCGGGCCGTCGGCGATGCTTTGCCCCCGCAGCTCGGGCGGCAGGGGATACTCCCGCAAGATCGACGCCCGGTAGTCGAAGTGGAAGACGGCCTGTCCGTCGGTGATCCACTGCTCCTGGCGGTCCTTGGGGCTGTGGACGTGGAAGCGGGCCTTCTCGGGGGCCTCGAAGTAGATCGAACCGTCATCGACGTGGATCGGCTCGCCGTTGCCGCCGAAGCTCGAGTAGACCCAGCGGCGGAATTTGGCCTCGTAGACTCGGACCTCGGCGCTCCGCTGCTCCCAGAACTGGAGCGCGGAGTCGAGCTGGGCCTGTTCCGCGGCGCTGAGCTGGAAGGGAGCGGCCGGCGGGGTCGGCAGCCGCTGCGGGTTCTGCTCCTCGGGAACGGCCGCCGCAGGCTGCTGCGGCTCGGCGCTCCGCCACGGCTGCGACTGGGCGGCCGCCGCCCGGGCGTAGCCGAGGGCCATGAGCAGCACGAACCCGCACGCCAATGCCCAGTGCCTCCTGCACCGCATGAAACACCTCCTGTATTCCGCCACCCTGGTCTTGTGCGTCTTCCAATCGCCGCGATTCCGCTGGCGGCAGCCGATTCTAGCACACGGTCTCAGGGTTCCCCAAGAGCGAATTCGAGCCGCGGAGAATCCGGGAAAGATAAGGAATGCAGGGAAAGGAGTGCGGACGCGCAAGAGCGTCGTGCCGCCGCGCCGCTCTGCCAGCCCGCCGGCCCAATGGGAAGGCGCGGGGCCGGCTGCGTTGTGACCGGCACGGAGGCGGGCTATACTGGCAAAGACGTCATGCAATCCTTGCCGGCAGGCGCGCTGCCCCAACCCCTGGAGCTGGCACCATGCGACCCCGAAGCCTAGTTCTCCCCCTCGCGGCTCTTATCCCCACCATGGTGCTTTGCGCCGCTTCCCCGGGGGCCGAGCTTTCGGTCGAACGGACCGACGAAGGAGCCGTCGTCCGCATCGACGGGGAGCTCTTCGCCCAGTACGTCAGCAGGTCGGACACGAAGCCCATCATCTGGCCGATCATCGGCCCGACCGGTCAGCCGATGACTCGCGAGTGGCCCATGGGGGAGGGTGAGGGAGAACGGCAGGATCACCCCCATCAGCGCTCGCTCTGGTTCGCTCATGGTGACGTGGACGGAGTCGACTTCTGGCATCGCCCCGGGGTGATCGAAGAGCGCGCGCTCGACGTTCTGGCGACGGGCTCCGAGGCGGTGGTCCGCACCCGCAACGATTGGATGGGCCCTGACGGAAAGCTCTGCGAGGACGAACAGGTCTGGACCTTCGGCGTCGACGGCGAGAACCGCTACATCGATCTGGACATCACCATCACCGCCAGCGAGGGGGCGGTCACCTTCGGCGACACTAAAGAGGGGACCGCTGCGATCCGCGTGGCGGAGACCATGAAGGTCGACGCCCAACTCGGCGGGCGCATCGTGAGCAGCGAGGGGCTCACGGACGGCGAGGCCTGGGGCAAGCCCGCCCCCTGGGTCGACTACCATGGGCCCGTCGCCGGCGAGACCGTGGGCGTGGCGATCTTCAACCATCCGTCCAGTTTCCGCTTCCCCACGTTCTGGCACGTGCGAACCTACGGCCTCTTCGCGGCAAACCCCTTCGGCGTCCGCGACTTCACCGGTGACTCCGGCCGGGATGGCTCCCACACCATACCCGCCGGCGAATCGATCACCCTTCACTACCGCTTCTTCTTCCACAAGGGGGACACGGAAGCGGCCGGCGTGGCCGACGCCTACGCGGCCTATGCCGCTGAGGACCGATAGGATGGTGCGGGGTGGGGATGCCTTTGTTGATCGCCCCTACCGGCAACCCAGGCGCCGGCCGCCCAGCGGCCGGCGCCCGCAGCGAACCGGACGGGCGATCTCCCCCTTGATCGGCTGTTGCGATTCCCCTACGGTCCCCCGATGATCGAGTTCGACTGCGTCACCCGCACCTACGGCGAGAAGGTAGCCGTCAACGGCCTCTCTCTCGAGATCCCGCCGGGGGAGCTTTTCGCCTTCCTGGGCCCCAACGGGGCGGGCAAGACGACCACGATCAAGATGCTGGTGGGTCTGCTGAGGCCCTCGCAGGGAACGATTCGCGTGTGCGGGCTGGACGTGACGACGCATCCCCGGGAGGTCGCCCGGCATCTGGGCCTCGTCCCCGACGAGCCCTACCTCTACGACAAACTCACCGGACGCGAGATCCTCGAGTTCGTTGCCCGCCTCCACGGCATGGACCGCCCCGAGACCGCCGCAACCATCGACCGGCAGCGCGCGCTGTTCGATCTGACCGGATTTCTGGACGACCTTACCGAGACCTACTCCCACGGGATGAAGCAGCGGCTGGTCTTCGCGTCCGCCTTGCTGCACGATCCCCCGGTCCTGGTGGTCGACGAGCCGATGGTGGGGCTCGATCCGAAGAGCATGCGGCTGGTCAAGGACCTGCTCCGGCAGCGGGCCGACGGGGGATGCACCGTCTTCATGTCGACGCATACCCTTGCCGTGGCCGAGGAGGTTGCCGACCGGGTCGGTATCGTGGACCGTGGCCGATTGCGGTTCCTGGGCACGCAGGAGGCGCTTCGCGAGACGCTCTCCGCCCAGCAGGCCTCGCTGGAGCAGCTCTTCCTGGAGCTTACCGGTAGCGAAGAAGAGTCCTTCCCCGCCGCCTAGTGGTCTGTCCAGTTGGAGTTTACTGTGAGGGAGAATGCCAGGCGGCGGCGCCCTGCAGCGGGTCATTTCAACTCCGCTACCCTCCTCTGTGTTCTCCGTGCCCTCCTGTTGCAGCAACAACGGCCTCTACGCCATTGAATTCTTTTCACAGGAGGCAACCGAGAGAACAGAGAAGGATGAAGAGAATGGTGAAGGGAAACGAGGCGGCTGGCGATGGTCGGCGTAGACGGTCATACCACTTCCGGCAGCTTCTGGCGATCCCTCCCTCCTCTCTTTCAAACAGGAGGCCGGCAGGCCAGCGGCAAGGCCTTCCTCGGTCAGCCGGCGCGGAGGCGACGGAGGGTCCGCTGCGCCCAGGCCTTCAGCCCGCCGACCTCCTCGTTGCCGGGATTCTCGAGATCGTCGAGATCGAGGAAGCGGCGGACCTGGGCGCGGATCCCATGGGGACCATCGATGCGGACGACGGGGGCGATGGGGCGGCAAGAGCGGTGCTCGTAGGCCAGCGCTGAAGGGGAGAACTGGAAGACCGGCTCGTCGGCGGCCATCAGGGCCACGTGCCTGCCGCGCAGGTACTCGATTCCCAGGGGGAATCCGTCCGTCCGCCCCTGGACCTGCACGAGGAAGTCTTCGTTGCGCCGCCGGACGGTGAGCCGCACCTGGGCCCGCGCCCGCCACCAATCGGCGAACTGCGCCAGCGTGGTCCGCCACATGACGCTGAAGGAGTCGAGCTGCGCCAGTATCTCGCGGAGAACCTCCGGATGGGTGCCGAAGCCGCCGGCGCAGTGCCCCCGCAGGAAGACCGGCTCGCCGGCGCGGTAGCGTACGCGGACGAGTTCGCGGAAGTAGTCGATGGCGGTGGCGACTGCCAGCGCGTTGGCCTCCGCGGCGCCGGCGGTCGGCTCGTCGATCCCCGCGGCGGCCGCTTGAAGGAAGGCCCCCAGGCAGACCGGGTGTACGGGGATCTGCAGGAGGTCGCTGGTCAGAGGATGGAAGGGGAGCTCGTCGTAGGCCATGCCGAACTCGGAACTGTAGTCGATGCCCGACGCGACCAGGGCGTCGAGCAGACCGGCGTTGCAGCGTCCGCCGGGCGCGGCGAACCCCCGCGGCACGAGCCCCGCGGCCCGCAAGACCTCCATGCCCCGTTCGATGTTCTGCCGGTTTTCGGGCTCGGTGCGGTAGGTGTGGAAGTGATAGCCGTGCGTGCCTACGTCCCCTCCCGCGAGGTGTTTCAACGGCTGGTGAAATCCCTGGAAGGGACTGCCTCCCACGAAGTGGGTGACGGCGTCTTCGTAGCCGGCGAGGGCGCCCAGGAGGGTGGCGAATTCCTGGGCCTCGTAGTGATCGTGCTCGATCCGCAGGTTGAATGCACTGCGGTACGGGAAGGGGAAGGGTGCTACGCGGAGCCAAATCCCGCCCGCCTCCTCGACCGCCGCCCGCAAACGTTGCATCATCTCCCGGCGGTAAGCCCGCTTGTCGACGCGAGAAACGTATTCGGTGAGCGTCAGGCCGCCGAATTCCCACTGGGTGCGGGCGCTGCGGAAATCGAGCACGGCGAACATGGGATCGACCACCGCGCGGCGGCGGAGCAGATCGACGTCGATGGCCTTCTGGCCCGGCCCGGGGGGCCGGCCGGCCCCCCGGTGGGAATCGTAGAGGATGAAGCACCCCTCGGCCGTACCGTTGCGGCGCTCGACGAAGGGCACCCCTTCCTGGGCGAGTGCCTGGCGGAGTCCGCGCGGGACGTCGTCGAGCACCAGCGGCAACAGGGGGAGCGGCTGGGAGATCATGGGGTGAGGAGTCGCTTCCGTGCGAGGGAATAAACGCGGCGGATCGGCGCGTGTTGGTGGATCCCCGGGTGCGGCTCGGAAACCACGCGGGGTTACCGGGAAGGCAGCCTGTCAGCCTACCGCGGCGAGGACTGCGCGACCGAGGAGCAGCTCGAGCAGACCGTCGAAACGGGCGAGGAAGACGTCGGCCCTCGCCTCCGGATCGTAATTGAAGGCCACCGTGACCAACCCGACCTCGGCCGCTCCGCGGAGCTCCTCCGAGTCGTGGCCGACAAAGGCCACCTGCCGGGCGGGGAGTTCCAGCGCCGCCAGCGCCGCCAGGTAGGCGGCCGGATCGGGCTTGATCCGCCGCAGGTCGAGCGAGGAGATCACCGCCCGGAAAGCCCCTTGCAGGCCGAAGCGATCCGTCTGGGCCCGGAGCGATTCCCCGGGCCGATCCGTGTCGCTGAGGACGGCCATGGGGACGCCGGCGGCGTGCAGTCGGGCAATGGTGCTGCGAACGCCGGGCAGGGGGCGCGCCTCCGCCTCGACGGCTCGCCGCCGCGCATGGCACGCGGCGGCCACCTCGTCCACCTGGGCCGCGGAGAGGCCGGCCGCCGAAAGGAAACGGCGGAAGGCATCGTCGAAGGTGCAACGCCCACAGTGGACCGCCGGCAGGTAGGCGCGGTCCCAGAGGTGGAAGAACTCGCGGTAGCCGCTGTGGATTCCCAGCCGAGCGAGAATCCTCAGGAGCCAGCGTCGCCAAACCGTGGTGTCGTAGAGGACGTCACCCATGTCGAAGATCAGTCCGGCCAGGCCCTGCGGGAGTGCCTCTCGCTGCCGCTGGGCCGCACTGAAGGGCAATACGAATGGCCCCTCGTCGGGGTGGTCGCGGTGACTCAGAGCAAGGTGTTGTGCCGTGGAGCTGAGCATGGCGTTGGGACCTCCATGTGCTGGGCGCCGGCCCCGGCAACCATGCCGGGGCACACGGGGCGCAGGGAGACAGTCCGGGGCAACGACCGAGGCGCCGCAAGAGCGGGTCGAGAAGGGCGCAGCGCGGCCGCGCATCGCAGCCGTGCCGCTATCGAGTGAAGGGCGCGCATCGGAATCCAATCCGTCACGTGCGTGCCGAACCGCTTCGAGGGGATCAGGACCCCGCCGCCGACCGGCTCCGCGAATTCGTCGCCGATGAATCCGGCGCGCGGCGGGCTGATGCTCCAAGAGGCCGGCAATCCGTTGCCAATCGAATCCGTCGGGGTTTCGGAGAAGCACAGCTCGAAAAGGCGTATCCCCGGGTGGGCAGTCTAGCACGTCGGACGAGTCACGGTCAATACGTCGAAGCGAGCCTTTCGATCCCCCGACCCCAGCGGTCACTCGCCCAGAGAAAGAGAGCGGCCGAGGTCGCGGTTTTCGCGAAACCAACCCACGCAATGGCGCAGGCCGACTTCGAGGGGGACCTGAGGCCTCCAGTCGAGGAGGCTTCGGGCCTTATTGATATCGGCCCAAGTAGCGGGGACATCCGCGGGATGCGGGGGCCGATACTCGATTGCCGGCCGCTCGCCGAGCTCGGCGGCGATGGTATCGATGACCTCACAGAGGACGGCGGGCCGGTCGCCGCCGAGGTTCACGACCTCGTAGCCGAGCGGCTTGAGGGCCGCGATCGTGCCGCGGGCGATGTCGTCGACAAAGGTGAAGTCGCGGCTCTGGCGGCCATCGCCAAAGACGGTGATCGGTTCGCCTTCGGCGATCCAGCGGACGAAGCGGAAGACCGACATGTCGGGCCTGCCCGCCGGCCCGTAGACGGTGAAATAGCGGACGACGCTGACGTCGAGGTGGTGCAGGTAGTGGTACGTGAAGGCGAGCGCTTCGGCGGCTTTCTTCGAGGCGGCGTAGGGGGAGAGGGGCCGATCCGTGTCGGCGTCTTCGCGATAGGGGACCGGGTTGTGCGCGCCGTAGAGACTGGAGGTGGAGGCGAGTAGGAATTTTCCCACCCCGTGCCGGCGGCAGGCTTCGAGGAGATGAAGCGTGCCCTCGCCGTTGGTGCGGTAGTAGACCCGCGGGTCGCGGACGGAAGCGCGGACCCCGGCGCGGGCGGCAAGGTTCACGACCGCCGTGTAGGGGGGCTCGCCGGCGGTGGACTGCGCATCGGCTGCAAAGCGGGCCGTTACGGCGTCGGCATCGCTGATGTCCAGGAGGTGGAAGGCGAAGTGCTCGCGGCCCCGGAGGCGTTCGAGCCGCCAGTGTTTCAGCCGGGGGTCGTAGGCGTCGTTGAGGTTATCGACGCCGACGACCCGGTGGCCCCCATCAAGGAGCATCTCCGCCACGCGCGAGGCGATGAAGCCCGCACAACCGGTTACCAGGTAGCAGTTCATAGCCCGCAGCGCTCTCCTTTCCGGTAAGAATCGGCCCGCTAGAATCAGCCTCACCCGCTTCCCGCGACGAGCGGCGAAGCCGCGCGCCGCGGCCGAGCCCGGCCCCTGCCCCTTCTTGAAGAGGGTCGCTCCTCGCCGGCCTCCGGTTCGACTGCGGGAGCGTCCTCCATCGGGGGCTCGTCGGCTTCTCGAAGGGGGCCCCGTGCGGGGGCCGCCGCTTCGGGGGTATCGACCTCGGCGGAAGTCTCCGCTCCGTCGGGGGCAGTCTCCTCGGCGGCTTCCGCCGTATCTTCGGGGGGCTCCTCGTGCGGAGCGGCGGCACCGCTCTTCAATTCGTCGAGGAGGGGAAGGATGGCGTCGGACGGAACGCTGTAGGTCTCCGTGCGCCCGCCGCGGGCGATATTGATACCCACAACCGAACCGTCCAGCGTCAGGAGGGGGCCGCCGCAATCGGCGGGGCGGAGCACCATATCGTGCTGGAGAACCATGGGAAAGGAGTCGCGGCGGTCGCTCACGCCCCCGGCGGAGTAATTCTGTCGTTGGCGCCGGTCGCCGGCGTTGCTCTCGACACGCCCCAGGCGGGTCTCGATGTCGATGGCTTCTGCATCCCGCTCGATGGCCAGCCTCACGCGGTCTCCCACCCGCAGGGCCCCGATCAGCGAAGCCATTTCTTCGGAATCGGTGACCCGCTCGCCGTTGACGTGCGTGACGCGGTCGTTGGCCTGGATACCGGCACGCTGCGCGGCGCTGTCGTCCATGACCGATTCCACGACCACGGCACCATCAACGTTACGGAGCGACACGCCGAGCATCCCGCGGGGAGGTGGTATGGGACGGCGAGGGACGCTGATCACCCCCACGGCAAGAGGATCGGCGTCCGGCCCGGCGGCCACGACCAATTCGCCTACCGCCGGGTCGGCCTCGCCGAAGACGACAGCGGGCAGGTCGGCGGCCTCGATCTTGAGCATGGCCAAGTCGTACTGCTCGTCGACGCCCACGATGCGGGCCTCGAGCTCGCGGCCGTCCGCAAGATGGCAGGTGATCTCGCCGGTCAGCTCGCTGGCCTTCGTGAGGATCCATCCGTCCGCGGCCACGACCGTGCCCAATGCGGACTCTTCTCCATCACTCTCGATGCGGAGCACGGCATCGGCAACCGATTCCACGGCGGGCCGGAAGAGCCCGCGGACGTCGGCGTGGTCGCGTCCCCGCACGACGTGCTCCCAGATTTCGCCCGCGGCCAGACGGTCCCAGTGGGTGACGAAGAGGTCGACCGGTACGTGGAAATTCAGTGTGGCCGCATCGCCGATGCGGCTGTTCACGCCGATGACTCGGCCCGCGAGGTCGAAGAGAGGACCTCCCGAATCGCCGGACACCAGGGCGCAGTCGGTCTGCAGCACGGTGTCGGTGGAGCGGAGAATGCGCCCGAAGCGGACTACGGGGGGGCGGTCGCTCTGGTAGCCGAAAGGATGCCCCACCGCCACGCACCAGTCGCCCACGGCCACATCGGCGGAACGGCCCTTGCCCACCGTCGGCCAGGGGCCCTCGTCTTCGATCTTCATCAGCCCGGCGTCGGCGACACGGTAGACGCCGAGAGTCTTGCCGCTGGCTTGCGTGCCGTCGGCAAAGAAGAAGGTGGCATCCTGACCGGGGCGGCCGACGACGTGTCCTGCGGTGAGAACGTAACCCTCCTCGCTGACGATCACGCCGCTGCCGCGGGTGGAACCGATCTGCACGCCCACGGTCGCCGTCAGGGCACCGTCGAGGATGCCCTGAAGCTGCTCCTGCACGACGAGAAAGTCATCGAGCGACTCGGGGACCAAATCGGCCGCAAGGCTCGACCCCGGCCCGGCAAGGAGGAGCCAGACGATCGCGAGAAGAGAAGAGAAGCGGAAAAAATTCGAGGCGCCCGGATACGGCCCGGGCCCGAGCATGGGGAAACCGTTCACGTGGTAAGACCTCCGGTATTCGGCGGAACTTCCCTCCCACCTTTCCATCCACGGTAGGCGGCCCCCGCTAAACGGTCAAGCCGTCGGCGGGAGCCCTCCCTTTGAGCGGCGGACCTCGAACGGAGGGACAGGCCATCCGAAGAAACTCCTCTTCTCCGCGGCGGGGACTATGCTAGACTTTTTCCGCGGACCACCCCGAAAAAAGCGGGAACCGCCAAAGCACTTCGCTCCCCTTGCAATGCCGAGTCTCCCTATCCCCGGTTCAGGTCGCCTAGGAGTTCCCCCTATGTGTGGCATTGTCGGTTACGTGGGTCCTCATGCGGCGGTCGACTTCCTGGTGCCTGGCCTAAGGCGTTTGGAGTACAGGGGTTACGATAGTTCTGGGGTTGCCGCTCTGGGGTCGGGCCCGCAGATCGAGGTCCGCAAGGCGGCAGGGCGGATCGACCGGCTCGAGGCCCAACTGGCGGGGCAATCCTTAGGAGGGCGGACGGGAATCGGCCATACGCGATGGGCTACGCATGGTGCAGCGACGGACGAGAATGCACACCCCCATCTGGGTGGCGCCGCTGCTCTTGCCGTGGTCCACAACGGGGTCATCGAGAATTTCCGTGCCCTGCGGCAGCGGCTGGGGGCTGAAGGGTGCTCCTTCCAGTCGGCGACCGATACGGAGGTCATCGGGCACCTGATCGCCAGTCACCTGGGCAGGCAGCCGTCGCCCGTGGCCGACGACGACTACAGCCCGCTGGTGGCGGCAGTTCAGGCGGCCTTGCGGGAGCTGCATGGGACTTACGGACTGGTAGTCCTCTTCCGCGACTATCCGGATGTCCTCGTGGCCGCCCGGCTGGGAAGCCCGCTGATCATCGGTGTGGGCGACGGGGAGCACTTCGTGGCCAGCGACGCCTCGCCGTTGGCGGGTCGCACCGAGAAGATCGTCTACCTCGCCGATCACGAGTTGGCGGTGGTCACTCCCGGAGGGATTCGCGTGATCCACCGCGACCAGGGGCACGTCAACCACCGCGTCAAGGTGCTCGACTTCGGGACCACCGACATCGAGCTGGGCATCTATCCTCACTACATGCTCAAGGAGATCTACGAACAGCCCGAGTCGTTGCGGAACACGATGCGGGGGCGGCTGGACCACGATGCGGCCACGGCGAAATTCGGCGGCCTGAACCTCTCGCCGCACCAACTCCGCGGCGTGGAGCGGCTATTGCTGACGGCCTGTGGAACGAGCTGGCACGCGGCCCTGGTGGGAGAGTACCAGATGGAAAGCCTGGCGCGGATTCCCGTCGAAGTGGAGTACGCCAGCGAGCTCCGCTACCGCAACCCCCCACTCTCCCGCGACACCCTGCTGTTCGCCATCACCCAGAGCGGCGAGACCGCCGACACGCTGGCCGCCCTCCGGGAAATGAAACGCAAAGGCGTCCCCACGCTGGCCGTGTGCAACGTCGTGGGCAGCACGATCGCGCAGGAGGCCGACGGCGGCGTCTACCTCCACGCGGGCCCGGAAATCGGCGTGGCCTCGACCAAGGCCTTCACCTCGCAGTGCGTGGCCTTGGCGCTCCTGGCCCTCTACTTCGGGCGTCTCCGCCACTTGGGTGTGGAGGCCGGACTGCAGTTCATCCGGGCGCTCACCGAGCTGCCGGACAAGGTGGCCGAGGCGCTGGCGACGCACGACACCGTCCAACGCATTGCGGAAAAGTACGCCCAGTGCGACAACTTCCTGTACCTCGGCCGGCAGTTCAACTTCCCCACGGCGCTGGAGGGGGCATTGAAGCTCAAGGAAATCAGCTATATCCACGCCGAGGGCTACCCTGCGGCGGAGATGAAGCACGGCCCCATCGCCCTGGTGGACGAGCGGACGCCGAGCGTCTTTCTCATACCGCGCGACGCCGTCTACGACAAGGTGCTCGCCAACCTTCAGGAGATCAAGGCCCGCGGCGGCCCCGTGATCGCCGTGGTGGAAGACGGGGACCACGAGGCGGCCGAGCTGGCCGACGATGTGGTCGAGGTCCCATCGGTGGAGCCCTTCCTGCAGCCGGTGGTGAGCATCGTTCCCTTGCAGCTCCTTGCCTACCACGTGGCCGTGGCCCGCGGCTGCGACGTCGACAAGCCGCGGAACCTCGCCAAGAGCGTCACCGTCGAGTGACCGTACGGGGGAGGGGCCGCAGGCCGCATCGGCACTCAGCAGGAAACGTGGATCAGGGCGGCCTTCCGCTGCTTGCAGCGGTTGAAGGCTTCGACGGCCTCGGCGGTGGGGAGCGAGGTCAGATCGATGGCGCGGCGTTCGAGAAAGCGGGTCGCCTCGTCGGAGAGTTCAACCTGCCCCCCCTGGCCGGCGGCCACGAAGACCACTTCGGGCCCGCCGGCACAGAGCCGCTCGATCTCGCGCGGCCCCACGCGGTGGGCCGAAGCCGTAGCGGGGTCGTAGTGGCGACGCTTCCGCTTGCGGACCTTGCCGCTGGCAAAGACGTAGACGTCGCGGTCGAAGGTGCGGCCGCCGACGCGGACCACGCCCGGCCGCACGGCCTCGAGAGAAGGGTATTCGGGGCTGACGGCGTAGCGGCGCTTGAACGGGCTGCGGCCGACGGTCTGGCGGGCCAGGGCCACTGCGCCCAGGACAACCGCATCGTCGCCAAGCGTGGAGAGGAGCACGCCGCCGGTCTCCCGCGCTCCCGGCAGGCGGTCGGCAGCGACCACGCGCTCGACGATGGGCATGATGAAACGGCTGCACGCCTCGACCACGCCGCCGCCGAGGATGATCACCTCGGGATCGAGGAGGTGGCGGATGGAAACGCAGGCATAGCCCAGCAACTCTGCGGCGCGGTGCATTTCCCGGGTGACGAGCGGATCCTGCTGATCGAGGGCCTTGCGGATGGCGCTGGAGCGGATCACACTCAGATCGTCGAGCAGGTCGGTGAGGATCGTGCTCTCGCCGGCATCGATGGCCGCCCGCAGCCGCCGCTCGACGGCGGCACGGCTGGCCAGGGCCTCGAGACAGCCGCGGTTGCCGCAGCCGCACTCCGGCCCGCCGACCTCCATGATCATGTGGCCCACTTCACCCGCCGTCTCCCGGGCGCCCCGCCAGAGCTTGCCCTTGCGGACGAAGCCGCCGCCGATCCCCGTGCCCACGAAAATGCCCATCGCGGAACCGGCACGGCGGGCCGAGCCGAGCCACCTTTCGCCCAGCGTGCCCAGGTTGCAGTCGTTGCCCACCGCCACGGGAACACGAAACCGCTTCTCGAGGTGGGCACCGATCTCCACGCCTGTCAGGTTCATGTTCGGCGTGACCACCACACGGGCCGCAGACGGGTCGACCACCCCCGGAATGGCCACGCCGATCGCAGCGGGAGTGACGGACTCCTCGCCACCGCTGTCGAGGACATCGTCGACCACCCCGTCGATGGCGGCCAGCACCGCCTCCGCGCCGCCCTCCCGAGGGGTGGCCACGCGCTGCCGGCCGACCACCGTTCCCGATTCTTCGACCCGCGAGGCCTGAATCTTCGTGCCGCCGACGTCGATTCCTACGTAGAGCATCGCCTGGCAATGCCTTTGCCCAAAATGGTAGCCCCCCTGGTGCCGCCCCGGCGGCGGCTACTCCATCCGCCGAAATCATATCACACGGGAGGGCCCGAGAGCACCGGGCCGGCGCGCCGGCCGGCGAGCGGGCCGCGAGGCCGCGCGACACTCACATGGTTGCCCGACGGTCTACGGCAAGTTACAACCACCAATAGTGTACGCCATGGTCCGAGCCCCGGTTTCGGGATACCCCCGACCACCGATCCAAGAATCGGGAGCCTGGCCAGAGCGAGGTTCACCCTGCCGATTTCCGTCCCCGCGATCTAGCGGCGGCACGTCGAGCGACTGCCAACGCAAGCGAGGTTTGCCATGATCAGACGCGGACTCTTAGGCTGCATCGTCTTCTTGGGGCTGACCGCGGGCGTCGCGGGCGCCGGGGAGGGAGAACCTCCGTTTCCGACGGTCACCTCGGGCATCATGGAGGACGGCACGCCGGCACGGGAACTGGTGGTCGAGCTCCAGGGGGCGGAAGACCTCTTCCTCGTGGCTACCTACGGCGGCGACAGCTACGATTTCGATCAGGCGATCTGGGCCGATCCGGTCCTCTACGATGCGGCTGGCAATACCGTCGACCTGACCACGCTCGAGCCTGCGGAGTCCCAGGTGGGCTGGGGCGAGCTGCTCGTCAACCGCGACCACCGGGGCGAGCCGCTGTCGATCGCCGGAAAGGAGTTTGCCCGCGGATTCTGGGCCCATGCGCCGTCACTCTTGCACTTCAAGCTCGGCGGTGAATACGAGCGGCTCTCGGTGTGGGTCGGGCTGACGACGGGGGCGGTCCGCGGCACGGTCGATTTCCAGGTGC
Source organism: Planctomycetales bacterium (assembly GCA_007119795.1). Next base: position 54,264 of record SKOZ01000039.1, read on the forward strand.
ACGCCCGGCGGCCGCCGACGCCCAGCCGGGAGGAATACACGCGGGACTACCCCCAGCCGCCGCCGCAACCATCCGTCCCTCCCGTGCCGCCCGCCGCCGAGGCGCCCATTCATTTCTATCCCGAGGCAGCCCGGAAGCTCCTCGACCAGGGCATCGAAGAAATCGTCTTCGTCCGCCGCTATACGCTTTCGGCCGATCACGTGTACACCGAATACGTCAACAGCCGCTGGATGCCCGGCGGGGGGCTGTGCGTGCTCGACCTGCGCACGGGCCAGGTGCGCGAGCTGGCGGCTGGGCTGACGCAAGACGGCGTGGTGAACCGCTTCGACGTCTCCTTCGATGCCGACAGGATCGCCTTCGGCTTCAAGGCCGCCAATGACGAAGGCTACCGGCTTTACGAGGTGGACGTCGACGGCGGCCACGTCCGCCAGCTCACCGTCCCGCCGGAGAACGAGGCGGAGCTGGTGGCGCAGTACCGGCTGGGTTACCACCACGGCACCGACGACATGCACCCCTGCTACCTGCCCGACGGGGGGATCGCTTTCGTGACCACGCGCTGCCAGTACGGTGTGCTCTGCGATGCCGGCGACAACTTCACCGTTACGAACGTCTACCGCATCGAGGGCGACGGCGGCGGCATGCGGTCCCTGACCAACAGCGCCTTGAGCGAGCAGAGCCCCGTCATGCTCCCCGACGGGCGGATCCTCTACCACCGGTGGGAATACGTCGACAAGCCGGCGGGCAATGTGAAGAGCCTCTGGGCGATGAATCCCGACGGCAGCCGGTCGGCCGAGGTGTACGGGAACGCCATCGCCTTCCCGGAGACCATGATCTACGCCCGCCCCATCCCTGGGACGGCGGGCAAGATCGCCTTTCTGGGCGCCTCGCACTGCTGCCCGAACAACGCCATGGGAACGGTGATCACCATCGACACCGGCAACGACGCCCGCTCGCCCGACTCGATGCACTTCGTCACGCCGGACATCCACGCCTTGCACCACAACGGCTTCCATTTCCTCGGCGAAGACGGCGAGTGGATCCACGACATGACGGGCACCGTGGGGCGGCTGTTCAAAGATCCCTTTCCCATCAGTGAGGACCTATTCCTGGTGGCTCTCAAGCCGGCCGGCCTCCCCTGGGAAGATCCCACCGGCTACCATCTGGCCCTGCTCGACGGCGAGGGAAACACCACGCCGCTGCTGCGCGACGAGAGCGTCTCCCTCTGGCACCCCTCCCCGCTCACCCCCCGCCCGGTGCCGGCGGTGGTGCATGCGCCGCACGAGGCCGCCCTCGCCGAAGAGGGGTTGGCCCGGTGCCTGGTGGCCGACGTCTACCTGGGCCTGGAAGGCGTCCCCCGGGGAACGATCAAGTATCTCCGCGTCCTGGAGCAGCTCGGCCGCCCTTGGGCGGCACGGAAGTCGTGGAACGACCGCCGAGGGCACGCCCATTCGGCGGTCGGCGACGGCTCGCTGAGCGTGAAGGTTCAGTACGGCGTGGTCCCCGTCGAAGAGGATGGTTCCGCCCATTTCGTGGTCCCCGCCATGCGGAACATCTACTTCCAGGTCCTGGACGAGCACCACATGGCCGTGCAGACGGAGCGGACCTACGTCAACTACATGCCCGGGGAGACCCGTTCCTGCCTGGGGTGCCACGAGACAACCCGCGAGACGCTCCCCCCCGAGAACCGCCCGCCGCTGGCCGCGCTGCGGGCGCCGTCGCGTCCCCAGCCACAGCCGGGCGACGCTGCGGCCACCCGGCTCTTCGACTACGAGCGGCAGATCCAGCCCATCTGGGACCGCCACTGCATCGCTTGCCATAACCACGAGCAGGCCGAGGGGGGGCTGAACCTCGCGGCCACGCCGGAAGAGCTCTTCAGCACTTCGTACCACCAGTTGCTGGCCCTCAGCCACGCGCCCAAGCAGCTCCTGGGATTCCGCAGGGCCCGGGACGAAGACGCCGCCTGGCTCGACCAGGAGGACGTGCAGTACCTGCCCCCTTACACCTTCGGCTCGCCCACCAGCACTCTGGCGGGCTTCCTGAGCGAGGGCCGCGTGACCATGCGCGACCCGGCGCTCCAGGATTACGTCGATCACCTCCGCGAGGCCCACCCCGACGTCCGGCTCTCCGAGGAGGAATTCGTGCAGTTGGTGAACTGGCTGGACGTGAACGCCCCCTTCCATCCCTCCTACTGGGGACGCCTGCATGCCAGGTACCAGGACCACCCCAACTACCGGCCCGCCGTTACCGTCGAGGAGGCCCTGAAGCGCGAGGTGCCCGAATCCATCCGCCGTGCCGAGGCCGCCGAGCCGTGAAATGGCGCCGGGCGGACGGGTGCCGTTCGGGCGGAATGGGGCCCTTCTCGCGGTACTGAGTAGGGCAGCCGGGAGAAGGGCATTTCGGCTCCGGTCGGGTACTCCAAGGGAGACTGAGCATGGTGCGCACGTTGATTTCTCACCTTGTTAATGGGTGGAGGGGTGGCCGGGCTTCCTGCCTTGCCGGGAGTGCCTTGGGTATCTGTGCCGTTCTGTTGCTAGCGCCGGTGCGCGGCGGGGAAGCGGCGGCCGAGGGGCCGCAGCTCGGCGACTGCCCGGCGGTGGCCTTCATCAAACGTTCGAGCTACGGGATGGAAGGCACCAACGCCACCATGCTCGCTCGCCGGACCGCCGTGGGTTCGGCGATCTGCATCTTCGATCCGGCCCAACCCGAAGTGGGGAGCCGTACGATCTTCGAGGATCCGGAGGGGTTTATTCTGGACATGAGCCCTTCGTATGACGGCCGCAAACTCGCCTTCGCCTACAAGCGCCGAGCCGGCGGCGGCGACGTCCCCTTCCACCTCTACGAGATCCACACCGACGGCACAGGGCTTCGGCAGTTGACTTCCGGCCCCTACCACGACGTCAGCCCGGCCTACCTGCCCGACGGCCGCATCGTATTCGTCTCTACCCGTGTGGAGTCGTTCTCGCTCTGCCAGGACTTCCTCGCTACGGCACTGTTCGTTGTGGACGGCGACGGCGGTAACCTGCGGCGCCTGGAATACAACACGCTCTCGAACACCTCGCCATTCGTCATGGACGACGGCACGATCCTCTTCACCCGCTGGGAATACCAGGACAAAAACATCTTCTGCACCCAAGGCCTGTGGACGATCAACCCCGATGGCTCGCGGCTGCAGCTCTTCTACGGTAATACGCTCACCGTGCCTAACGCCCTCTACGGCGCCAAGCCCATACCGGAGACCAATCAGGTCGTGGCCGTGATGGCAGCCCACCACCATCCGCCGCTGGGGAGCATCACGGTCATCGACCGCAACAAGGGACTGGAAAACCCCGAAGCGATGACCGTGCTCACCCCCGAGGTTCCCTACCGCCCTGCCGTGGGCCGCGACTGGAAGCACGAGAACTGGCAGCCGGGCGACGTCTTCTACCCCTGGTCGTATACCGATCCCTGGCCGCTGGGGAGAGACCGTTTTCTGGTGGCCTACGGGGGGCCGCTGCAAGGCGGGCCGCAGCGGTACCGGCTGTACCTGATGGACGGCCAGGGCCGCAAGACACTGCTCTACGAGGACCCGGATACCTCGTGCTTCCATCCGGTGCCTCTCGTGCCGCGACCGCGGCCGCACCGGTTGCCGGGAGAGCCGCCTCGGGATCCTGCGGGTGAGGGGCGCTTCTTCGTCCAAGACGTCTACCGGGGATTGGAGGAATACGGCGTTCGCCGCGGGGAGGTCCGCGCCTTGCGGGTCATGTCGCAGGTGCCCAAACAATACAACACAGAGGGCCCCCGCTACAGCGATCATTACCCGGCGATCGGCGAAGGGACCTACTACGTGAAGTACGACCACGGTACCGTGCCGGTAAGTGAGGAAGGTTCAGCGTACTTTTCGGCTCCGGCGGGAGTGGAGATCTACTTCCAGGCCCTCGATGCTGCCGGCCGCGAAATCCGGCGGATGGGAACGGTGACGCAGATCACTGTTGGGGAGACCCAGGGTTGCATCGGTTGCCACGAACATCGCTTCCAAGCCCCCGCGCCGCACCAGGCGCTGGTCGAGCGCCTACGACTCCCTCCCGACCCCATCACCCCGCCACCATGGGGGAGCGGTGCGGTCGATTTCGTCCGTCAGGTGCAGCCGGTGCTCGACCGGCACTGCGTCCAGTGCCACAGCGGCGCTGCACCCGAAGGAGATATCGATCTCTCAGGCGATAAGACGCGCCTGTTCAACATGGCCTACGAGACCCTGGTCTTCACGCCGGGTCTGGTCGAGGCCTACCACCTGCACGGTGCGCCCACGGGCAATTTTCCCCCCTTGGCGACCGGCTCCTATGTGAGCGGCTTGACCCGCCTGATCGAGGAGCAACACGCCGGTGTCGAGGTCGACGCCGAAGGCCGCCGCCGGATCTATGCTTGGATCGACGCCAACAGCCCCTATTACGGCACCTGGTCCATGAGCCGGCCACACACCGTGGGCGGCCGCGATACGTGGCTGGATCGGGGCCAACAGCCGCTTCCCTGGTTTGCCGCCTTCCTGGCGGCGTACCGGGCTGCCGCTCTGCCCGAAGATGTCGCCCCGCAAACGCCGATCAACCCGCGATACTTCCCGCATCAGATTCGCGGGCTCCGCCATGCTGACATCAATCTCACCAATCCGCATCTCAGCCGCATCCTCCTCGATAACCTCGCTCCGTCGGCCGGCGGCCGGGCAGACGACGCGGGGGCGGAGTTCGCCAGCCCCGAGGATCCCCACTACCAGGCGATGCTGGAGGCGATTGAGCAAGGGAGAGATGCGCTGCTGGCCAGGCCGCGGATGGACATGCCCGACGCGATCGCCGTGCCGCAAGATCGCGACTTCGGCCGCACCTTCTGACTACAGCGGGCATCTGCCCGCCGAGGGGTACGCCCCGCGCCTTGCCCCGGCGAGCAAATCGGCCCATCCGTTCTTGCAACATCTGCAGAGGGGCTGGCTCCGAAGGCAACCTCTGGCTAGACTGGGGAACTTCAAGATGGACTGCGCCTCGTCTCCCTTTCTTTCCTGGACAACATCGCCATGCACCGAATGATTGCTGCTTCGCTCCTGCTCCTGCTCGTCCTCCTCACCGTGCCGGGATGTTCAAATCCTGCAACGGCCGGCGGAAGCGGCGTTCCCTCGGAACCGACGGTGGTGCAGACGCTGAGCGTGTTTCACCGCCCGGAGAGCTGCGTTTTCAGTCTTGACGGCGACTACCTGTTCGTCTCCAACTGCGCCTCGGGCATCTTTGGCCCCGAAGGGTTCATCGGCCTGGTCCGGGGGGAAGGTGCTGTCAGCAAACTCAAGGTGACCGACGACGACCGCCTCGAGGTGATCGACCTGAAGTTTGTCGAAGGCATTTCCACGCCCTTAGGAATTACGGCGCTGCCGCGGGCGACGGCCCAGTTCCCGGCGGGGACGCTCTTCGTCGTGGTGGGGAATGCCCTTACGGTGGACGGAGACGGCAGTATGGAGCGGCGGGCCGAGGCGTTGGATACTGCGGCGTTGGCCATCGACCCGGAAGACGGCACCCTACGGGGCCGGATTCGCCTCGACGTCGGCAGCGCGGTGGCCGGCCATTTGGGGCATCCGCTGTTGCTTCCCAACGGGGCGGCCTTCGACTGCGAGGGGAACTACTACATTGCCGATAGCGGTGTCGGCGGCGACCGGCTCGATCCGCCGCAGCAGGCAAACCCGGGCGTAGTGCGGATCGACCATGCCGCCCTCGATGCCCTGGCTGCGGAAGAACCGCACCAGGGCGTCCACTTCATCCCCGTGCCCGGCGGCCCCAACGGTGTGGCCTACCACGAGCAGGAGGACGCGATCTACGTAGTCACCTTTGGCGGGGACGGGCCGGAGGGCGAGGCGATCTACGCCATTGCCCGGGACGCTTTTGCCGGTGGCGACCTTCCTGAGCCGCTCCACGCAGGCGTCGGGACACTCGACGGCCTGGTGGTCACGCCCGCTGGAACGCTCATCGCCAGCCGGATGGGCGGCGATCTGATCGCCGTTCCTGCCGGCGGCGAGCCGCAACCCATCGAATTGGCCCCCGAGCCGCTCACCTTTGAAGGCCCCTCAGACATCAAGCTCTCTCAAAGAGCGGATGGCCGACTCATGCTCATCGTTCCCGAGCAGGAGCCCGCCGCGGCCGAAAGCTGGAGCCAGAGGGTTCATGTGGTGCACCTGCCGCCGGACTACTGATTGTAGCGGATGTTCCCCCTTGCACCCGCACGGACCCTGGGTCAAAAGTTGTTTTGTATCAACGGGTTGTCCTTCGATCGGGGAGCTTCCTCTTGGTGGCTGCGTGGATACCGCTGCTGGGGAGTACCTCGGGGAGGCCGATGTCGGCAGCGGCCAGCAGGCGGGCGACAGACTCACGGGGCCGGGGGATCTGGTAGGTGGTGGGCTCACTGCTTGAAGAACCGGTCCCTTCCAAGTAGTGGCCACACTCAGATCGACAAAAAGGCGCACCCCCTTGCTCGAAAGCAACTTACCGCGAAACCGCGCCTGCCGCGGGGGGAACATCCGTTACAAGACCTCCGTGATGCCGGGCATGGCGACGGGGTACTCGCCGTCGCGGCCCGGTTCGACCGGTGGCCGCGGCTCGGCAGCAAGCACGCCGGCGCCCAGGTCCAGGTCCGAGGCCAGCGCCTCGTCCCAGGTGATCCGTTGCCCCGAGTAGGTGGCCATCCGACCGAGGATGGCCGTCATCGTGTTCTCGGCCGCGTACGGCACTTCGTTTCGCGGCGTGTCGTTGCGGATAGCGGCGAAGAGGAGGTCGTGCGACGCCTGATAGGGGTTAGGCACCGAGCCGCGGAAACGCCACGGATGGGCCCCTTCGATGCGTGCCGCGTGGACCTCGGCCAGGCCCTGCGTGCCGTGGACGTACTCGGTCATGCTGTTCCAGCAGCCGGAGATTTGGCGGCACTGGCTGAAGAGCTTCGTCCCGTCGGCGTAGGTGAACTCCACGGCGTGGTGGTCGTAGATCTGGCCGTGTTCGGGGCCCAGCCGCACCTGGCGCCCCCCCATGCCCACCGCCTCGACCGGGTGCTCCCCTTTGACCCAGTTGCAGACGTCCAGGTTGTGGATGTGCTGCTCGACGATGTGGTCGCCGCCGTTCCATGTGAAGTATTGCCAGTTGGCAAGCTGGTAGTCGAGCTCGCTCATCTCGGGAGTGCGGGGGAAGGTCCAGATGGAGCCTTGATTCCAATAGCAGCGGAGGTAAAGGATCTCACCTACGGCTCCCTCGTGGATGCGGCGGATCGTCTCCTGGTAGGCGGCGTGGTGGTGGCGCTGCAGGCCGACGACGATCTTGAGGTTCTTCTCCTGGGCCTTCTCATTGGCCGCCAGGATGCGGCGGATGCCCGGCGCATCGGTAGCCAAGGGCTTCTCCACGAAGAGGTGCTTTCCCTTCTCCACGGCATACTCGAAGTGGTGCGGCCGGAAGTAGGGGGGCGAGGCGCAGAGGACCACGTCGACGCCGCTGTCGATGGCGTCGCGGTAGGCGTGGACGCCGGTGAACCGCCGCTCCGGCGGGACGTTGATCCGCCCCGCGTAGCCCTCGTGGGCCTCGCGGTCGTAGCGGGCATCTTGGCCGGTGGTGAGCTGCTCGTAGGCCGTCTCAATCCGCCCGGGGAAGGCATCGGCCATGGCCCAGAGGACGACCGGCCCCTCGGTGGAGAGCGCCTGGGTGACTGCCCCCGCCCCGCGGCCGCCGCAGCCGAGCAGGGCTACCTTGAGCGTCTCCCTGCCCGCCGCGTGTGCCCGCGCCGAGAGGCTGCGAAATGCCGCCGTACCCAGGGCTGCTGCCGAAAGGGAAAGGGCAGACTTCTTCAGGTGGGTCCGCCGCGAATGACCCGCCTCTTTCGCGTGCTGGTTGCCGTGCTTGGCCATCGAGGTCGCTCCGGTGTCGAGGTGTTCGTGGTGCGTGCCGCAATCGGTTAGGGGATGGAATCGAGCCGGGAAAGGAGAGAACGAACGGCTCCGTCGCCCTCGGTGCCCGCTTCCTTCCGCACCATCGGCGGTTGGTGTGCCCGTGCGCGGGTGCGCCGCGCCGCCCGCGAAGGCTCCCCGGCATTGGAACAGGGAATCGCAGCCGAAGATTCGGCCGGTCAAGTCTAGCATGAAGGGCCGCCCGTTCCTAGCTCGCGGCCGGACGATGGGGTATCCTGGGGGCGCCAACGGTGGATGACACTGCCCCCCCTTGCTGTTCCGTTTCACCCTCGATTGAAGAAGCAACACCATGACCCCCCGCGCCCTTTGCCTCGCCCTGATCGCAATGCTCCCGGCGGCGTCCGCCGCCGAGGAGATCGAGTTCCGCCCCCTGTTCAACGGCCGAGACCTCTCCGGCTGGGTGAACGTCAACTGCCACCCGACGACGTTCCAGGTCCACGACGGGGTGATCGTCTGCTCGGGCGTCCCCATGGGTGTCCTCCGCACCGAGGAGCAGTACGAGAACTTCATCCTCGAGCTGGAATGGATGCACGTCCACCCCCAGGGCAACGCCGGGCTCTTCGTCTGGTCGGACGACATCACCGCCCGCGGTCAGCCCTTCACCCGCTCGATCGAAGTGCAGATCATGGACGGCAACCACGGCGACGTCTTCGCCATCCAGGGCGCCCGCATGACGCCCGACCGCCCGCACCCGCGGGGTTGGATGCGGGCGCTGCCTACGGAGGAGCGGGCCCACCCGGCCGGGGAGTGGAACCACTACCGCGTCCACTGCGAGGACGGCCGGATCACGCTGGCCGTCAATGGTGCCGTGGTCTCCAGCGGCGGCGAAGCGAGTCCCCGCAAGGGCTACATCTGCCTGGAGTCGGAGGGCTCGGAGGTCCATTTCCGCAATATTCGCATCCACGAGCTCCCTTCCACGAACCCGCCGCCGGAAGACGTGGCCATCGCCGACCGCGGTTTCCGCTCGCTCTACAACGGCCAGGACCTCGACGGCTGGCAAGCCGACCCCGGGCACGAAGGCCATTGGGTCCCCACCGACTGGCGCCTGCGGTACGACGGCCGCAGCCAGGCCGCCGACCCCAATCTCTGGACCGAGGAGTCGTTCACGGACTTCGAGCTCATTGTCGATTGGCGTTGGACGGGCGAGCCGGAGCAGGTGACCCGGCCGGTCATCCTCCCCAGCGGCGAACAGGCCGTTGACGAAGAGGGCAATCCCCAGTCGGTCGAGGTGCTCGATGCCGGCGACAGCGGCATCTACCTGCGGGGGAGCAGCAAGGCCCAGGTGAACATCTGGTGCTGGCCAGTCGGTTCGGGCGAGATCTGGGGCTACCGCACCGACGCGGCCATGCCCGCCGAGGTCCGCCGCGGTGCCACGCCGCTCACCCAGGCCGACGCCCCCATCGGCCGCTGGAACCGATTCGAGATCACCGTGCGGGGCGAGCACGTCACCGTCGTGCTCAACGGAGAAACGGTGATCGATAACGCCCACCTCCCCGGCATCCCGCCCGGCGGCCCGATTGCCCTGCAGCACCACGGCGACCCCATCGAACTCGCCAACATCTACATCCGCGAGCTCGACGGGCCGCAGTAGGGGAACGAGCCGCCCACTTCCGATCGTGGCAGGGCATTGCGGCGGAACGGCGGGCTACGGGTCGAGCGGCCGGTAGTTGACCTCCAGGGCATCGAGGCGCTCGAGGTGCCGGCGGAGGCGGTCGAGGAAATCGCCGAGGTCGCGCCCGGCGGGAGGCGACCAGGTCACTTCGGCCATGGCGGCGGCGCGAGGGAAGGCCATGTACTGCATGTGCCCGTAGTTGGGGATGTATTCGCTCCAGAGCTGTGCCTGGGCGCCGAGCACGTGGCGGGCCTCGTCTTCGGTGAGGACGGCCGGGACCGGCTCGTAGCCGTAGATGTGCTCGAGCGTGATCAGGCCGCCGATGGCCAGCGGCTCCTCGGTCGGCGGGCCTTGATAGTAGTCCAAGTAGGTGTGCGAGGTGGGCGCCATGACCACATCGTGCCCCGCCTGCGCGGCGGTGATGCCCCCCGCCTCGCCGCGCCAACTCATCACGGCGGCCCCGGGCGCCAGCCCCCCTTCGAGGATCTCGTCCCAGCCGATGAGCCGCCGGCCGTGCTCGGCGAGGAAGCGGTCCATCCGCGTGACGAACCAGCTCTGCAGCTCGGCCTCGTCCGCGAGGCCCAGCTCACGGATCATCTCCTGCACCTCGTCGCTCCGCTCCCACTGCGCCTTGACGGCCTCGTCGCCGCCGATGTGGATGAAGGTCCCAGGAAAGAGCTCCATGACCTCCAGGAGCACGTCCTGGAGGAAGGCGATCGTCTCTTCCCGGGGGGCGAAGATGTCCTCGCTGATCCCCCAACGCGTCCAGGGACGGAGGCCCTTCTGTTCCTCAGGAAAGACCCCCAGGTGCGGGTAGGCGGAAATGGCCGCCCGCGCGTGCCCCGGCATCTCGATCTCGGGCACGATGGTGATGTGCCGCTCCGCCGCGTACTGGACGATCTCGCGGATGTCGTTCTGCGTATAGTAGCCGCCATAGGTGCGGCCGTCGAACTCGTGGGGGTGATCGCGGAGGTGGCCGATGAGTGTTTCGTCGCGCCAGGCGCCGCGATCGGTCAGTCCGGGGTACTTGCGGATCTCGATCCGCCAGCCCTGGTCGTCGGTCAGGTGCAGTTGCAGGCGGTTGAACTTGTGCACCGCCATCAGATCAATAAAGTCCAGGAGCTGGAACTTGGGGAGGAAGTGCCGCGCCGGATCGACGAGCAGCCCCCGCCAGCCGAAGCGCGGCCGGTCGGTGATCTCGACGCCGGGCACCGCCCAAGCCACGTCGGCAACAGGCTCCTTCGCGAAGATCTCGGCGGGCAGGAGCTGCCGCAGGGTCTGGATACCGTAGAAGAGGCCCGCGGGCTCGGCCGCTTCGATGAGAATTCCCTCCACCGTCGCGGTGAGCCGGTAGCCTTCCTCGCCGAGTTCCGCGGCGTGCTCATCCCGAAGGCGCAGGCAGATCGAACCGCCCGCCGGCTCGTCGCCCTCGACGATCGGCAGCGCGAACCCCATGGCCGGCGCGAGTGCCGCAGCGAGCTTTTCCGCCTCCGCCCGCGCGGCGCCCGCGGCGATCAGCACGGTCTCCTCCGCGACGACAAATGGTTTACCGACTGCCTGCACCGCAACCGGCTGCGGTATGACGGCCACGACCGCTTCGTCGGCGCGCAGCGAACCACCCAGAACGGCGAGGCCCGTGAGCACCACGGCCGCCGCGGATAACCGCCCTCGGGTGTCGGTCTCGTTCATCATGGCTCCTCAACAAGGGTTACGAAAGGGCATACCGTTGGCGTTGGACGCGATCCGAAGGGGTGATCTCCCGCCGTCATCCGGGGTCGCGGGTGGCAAAGCGGACGTCGTGGATGTCGGCCGCCTTGCAGGCGTTGGCGGCGGCGGCGACGTGGATCCATTCGCAGTGCTGGTCGGCGCGGATCACGGCCGAGCGGGGGCCTGCGGGGTCGGCGCGGGCTGCGCGGAGGACCTGGGCGAGCTCGCCGAGGTCCATGAAGCGGCCGCTGACGAAGTAGCGGCCGTCGCGGGCGACGTTGATGAACAGCTCGCGGGGGATCGTCGTCAGCGGCCGTGCCTCGCTGGCGTCGGGAAGGAGGACTTCCAGCTCCCGCTCCTCCTCGGCGAACTTGGTGGCCACGAGAAAGAAGATCAGCAGCAGGAAGACGACGTCGATCAGCGGGGTGAGGCTGAGGTGCTCGAGGGCTTTGCCCTTCTGGATGGTGACGCTCAGGGGAGGCTCCTTTCCGGCGGGCGGGGGGCGC
>SKOZ01000092.1 GCA_007119795.1 Planctomycetales bacterium
AAGGCCGGCGTCGGAGATCTGCGTATCCGAGAGGTCCAGTGCAATCAGGTCTGGAATCTGTCGCAGGTGCACCAGCCCACCGTCCGAGATGCGGGTGCCGCAAAGGCTGATCGTTCGCAAGTGCCAAAGGACGGCAAGTTCTCGAAGGCCCCGGTCGGTGACAAGGGTGTTATCGAGCTCGAGCCGATGCAGCCTTCGGAACGAACGGAGATGAATCAGTCCCTCGCCGGTAACGTCCGTAGCGTTGAGAAACAGACTCTCGATCTCCGTCATCTCGCGGAGGTGGATCAGGCCATCGTCGGAGACGCCCGTTCCGGAGAGACTCAGACTCTTCAGCCGCGTCAGTGGCTCGATCTGAACGAGCCCCAAATCGGAGACGCTCGTACCGGCAAGGTTGAGATCTTCGAGATCGGCCATCCCCTGAAGAGAGGCCAGACCTTCATCGGAGATTCCTGTTCCGGCAAGAGCCAGGCTGCGCAACTGGGTCAGGCCTTTCAGTTCGGCGAGACAGGCATCGGTGACGCTGGGGCTGTAAAGATGAAGGCTCTCCAACCGCGGCAGCCGCTTCAACTGCTCTCCGAGGACTCGAAAATCGACGTCCTTTCCGGAGTCGGGTCGCATCACGACGGCGACGATGGCAGAGCGGCTCTCGTCCCGAAGAATGCTCGGTATCCACCGGGATTCGGCCAAACCTCGCGCGAGACCGCTCCGGTCACCGTACTGGACCACTGCACCGAGCGACTCCAGTACGGCCGCCGCCCGACGCTCCTTTTGGACGCGCAGAAAGGCTGCTATACCCCAGACCGCCGCAACAGCCAACACGACGACCAGCAGAATGCCCCCACCGGTCCGCCGCCAGCGGCGCTTCGCAGGCAATGGCATGCTTCGGCCCCTTGGGAAGGAGTTATCCGTTTCCGGTATCCAGTCTTCAGACATTGGAATGGAAACCGAGAAAGCACGGGTAGCGGCTGGCGGTCGGAACGCGGCCGATACCGGCGAAGTACCGCCTCCGAAGACGCAGCGTCTCCGTTTCTCCCCGTCCCCATGTCTCCGATTCTCCCCGTTCCCGCTCACGGCCGGAAATCGGCCTCCTCGGGGATCGACTCCACGAAGCGGGCCAGGAGGTCGGCGGCGCGGTCGATGTCTTCGAAGGAGATCACCTCGACGGGGCTGTGCATGTAGCGGTTGGGGATGCTCACCAGGCCTGTGGCCACGCCGGCGCGGTTGATCTGGATGGCGTTGGCGTCGGTACCGGGGGGGCGGCCCGCGGCGGCGAGCTGGTAGACGATGCCCTGCTCGCCGGCGGTGCGGACCAGGAGGTCGACGACCTTGTGGTTCATGTTCGGGCCGCGGTAGATCACCGGCCCCTTGCCGAGGGCCACCTCGCCCTCCTGCTTCTTGTCGATCGTCGGGCAGTCGGTGGCGTGGGTGACGTCGACGGCGATTCCCACGGCCGGGTCGATGCCGAAGGCGCTGGTGCGGGCGCCGCGGAGACCCACCTCCTCCTGCACCGTGGAGACGGCGTAGACGGCGCAGGCGAGCTTGTCGCGGTCGGCCCGCCGCAAGGCCTCGATGACCACCCACATGCCGCACTTGTCGTCCATCGCCGGCGCCGCCGCCAACTGGTTGGGCATTTCCCGGTAAGCCAACTCGACAGTTACGCCGTCGCCCACGCGGACCTGCTGCTCCGCCTCTTCCTTGCTGCGGGCGCCGATGTCCAGCCAGAGGTCCTTGAGCTTGGGGACCTGCTTGCGCTCCTCGTCGGTGAGCAGGTGGATCGGCTTGCGGGCGATCACGCCGAAGACCGGCCCCGACTGGGCCCAGATGGCCATCCGCTGGCCGATGAGCACCAGGGGATCCCAACCGCCGATGGCCTGCACGTAGAGGAAACCCTCGGCATCGATGTGCTGCACGATGAGGCCGATCTGGTCGCAGTGCCCGGCGAGCATCACCCGGATGGGGGCGTCGGGGTTCTTCACCGCCATGAGATTGCCGTGCACATCCACCGTGATCGAATCGGCAAAGTCGGCGGCATAACCGCGGACCACCTCCTGAAGGGGGCTCTCGTAGCCGGAGGGGCTGGGGGTCTCGATGATTTGACGGAAGAAGTCGCGGGGACCGGAATCCATGCGGGCGCTCCTCGGGGTTCAACGGGGCCTAACGAAGGGAGACGATGCGGCTGCGGCGGTCTTCCTCGATGACAATCTTTCCCTCCCGGGCAAGCCAGCCGAGGGCCTGCATGGAGAGGTCGCGGGGTTTCCCGAGACGCTTGACGAGCTGGGAGAGGCTCATGGGCCCGTGGGCCGCCAGGGTGTGCCAGATCTCGCCTGCCGTTAGTCCGATCTGCTCCAGGCACGAGGGGGGGCCTGCCGTTGCCATTGGATGCACTCCTTAATCCGTTGGTGAAGAGGGCAGAGGCAAAACCCAGCCGGAGACGGCGTGCAGGCGTTCGCGCCGCCAGCCCTGCCCGACCCGGCAACGCCCCAATATAACGGACCGTGTTAGGGGAAGACAGGGAAGGGGAGGAGAGACCAGGAGAAGAAGAAGAGGAGAGGGGTTCCGCATGGATCTTTCCCATGAGGGAGACGGCACACCATTCGTCTCGGCTGCGCCGCCGGTCACCAGCCACAAGTCGCCAGCCATCCTGCCCGGCGCCCCGCCAAGCTCCGAAAACCGGAAACTACCTCCGGCTGTTGCCGAAACTGAACACGTGTTATCCTATGGAGGATTTCCGGGGAGGGGGCGATGGCCGATCGCGACAACCACTACGAGGCCGCCTTCGAGGCCTACCTCCGCGCGCGGCGGCTCCCTTACGTGGCCGTCGACGAGGCGCGGCGGAGCCTCGCCGGCGACGGCACCTCGATCAAGAACCTGGACTTCATCGTCTCCACGCCGGGGTGGCTCACCTGGCTGATCGACGTCAAGGGCCGCCGCTTCCCTTCCGGGGAGCAGAAGCAGTACTGGAAGAATTGGACCAGCCGCGACGATCTGGCGAGCCTGGCGCGGTGGGAGGGGCTTTTTGGCAAGCGCTTCCGGGCCATCCTCGTCTTCGCTTACTGGATCGTAGGGGACCGATCGCCCCTCCCGGCCGGTCAGCTTTTTGCGCACGCCGGCGGGCTCTACGGCTTCGTCGCCATTCCCTTGGCCGACTACGCGCCCTTCGCACGACCGATCTCACCCCGCTGGGATACGGTGGCCATGCCCGCAGCCCGCTTCCGCAGCCTGGCCCG
The DNA here is from genome assembly GCA_007119795.1 of Planctomycetales bacterium. The sequence goes on from SKOZ01000092.1 coordinate 3,231, forward strand.
TCCGGTCGAGCACTACCTGATCGCCGCCCCCCAGCACGCAGAGCCGGCGAGGGGTGCCCGGGGCCTGCCGTGACGGTCCGCCTGCGATGCCCAGGCCCGGAAGCGATGATTTCCAGCGGCCCCTCCGGTGCGGAGGAGAGCGCGCGGCACTGGGCCCCGGCTGTCTCCGGAGCTTGGGGGCGAGGGAGGGTTCGAGGCGCCCCGCCTGGGGCGCCCTTGTCCATAAAGGTTTGCTATACTAGGCTCTAAGGTGACGAAGATGTCCACAGTGGCTTTGCCCATGGAGATTCAGTACGAATCCGATGACCGACCAGGAAAAACACGACCATTGGGCGGACCTCGCCTCCGATTTGGGGGCAACCCCGCAGCCGCCCGCAGCGCAGAAGCCCGGCCAAACCCCCACAGAGGAGGTAGCCCCTTCGTCGGATCAGCCCACCGATGCGCAGCGCGCCGCCTCTTCCTCGTCGGCGACCAGCCCGCAGGCGAGTGAGGGTCCGAAGGTGTCGAGCGGACTACTCGGTCCCCGGCGATCAAGTGGCTTGAAGGCGGCGGGCGTGGCGGCTCGACCTGCCTCGGATTGGGGGGTTGTGGCCGACCAACTGGGGCTTGCCCCTCCGCCCGAGGCGGTTCGCACGGAACCCCCCCGGACCTTGGCTGAGCCGGAGCCCAAGCGGTGGCTGCCGCCCGAGCCTACTCCGCCGCGAGATTCCGGTGCCCCGACCGCGCCGCCGGAAGCGGCTGCCGAGCAGGCGGAGGCCGTCTCGGCCAAGGCAACGGGCGAGGAGCGCCCGTCGGACCAGAAGAGGCGTCGCCGCCGGCGCACCCGCAAGCCGGAGAGAATCGAAGCGACCGCGGAAGAGACGGCCGCCCGCGCGGAGGCGTCTCCTGAAGCCGGCGGCGAAAGGGAGGAAGGTCCTGACGAAGAATCGGCCGCGCCTGGCACGCGCCGGCGCCGCCGGCGCTCGCGGCGCAAGGACGAAGCCGATGCCGAGCGGAGGCCAGCGGCGAAGGCGCAGCGTGCTAAGGGCGAAGAGGTGGACGAGGATGACAGCCTCGTGGAAGGGATCACCCTCTCTTCCCTCGACGACATGGCCGAGGTCCTCGACGAGCAGTCGGCCGCCAAGGAGGGGCAAGCTGACGACGACGAGGAAGAGGGTGCGGGGACAGAAGCAGCGGACGCCAGCGAGCAGGGGGCGGGCATGGCGCGACCGGCGCATCGCGGCATTCCCACCTGGCCGGAGGCTATCGACTTCATCATTTCGAAAAACCTCCAGAACCGCTCTGCCGGTTCGCGGGGAGGCGGTTCTCGCGGCCGTGGCTCGCGGCGCGGATCGGGCAACCGCCGTGGCTGAAGCTAAAGGCGAGGAACCCCACCGATGCCCCCCTCGCGGCTGAGCGATTTCTCCCGGCTGTGCGTCCACACGATCACCACCCGTCCGTGCTCGATCGAGGAGGCCACGGAGCGGTTTTCGGCCGCAGGGGTGAGCGGAATCACCGTCTGGCGCCAGGCCCTCGAGGGCCGCGACCCGGCGGCCGTGGGACAGCAGCTCCGCGACGCCGGCATCTCGGTCGTCTCGCTCTGCCGGGGCGGCTTCTTTCCCGCCCTATCCGCGGCCGATCGCCGGAAGGCCATCGACGACAACCGCCGCGCCATCGACGAGGCGGCCGCGCTGGGGGCGCCCCTGATGGTGCTCGTCTGCGGCGCGGCGGTGGGGCAGCCGCTGGCCGACTCGCGACAGCAGATCGTCGATGGCATAGCTGCCGTGGTGGACCAGGCGGCGGCGGCAGGCATCAAGCTGGGCATCGAACCGCTGCACCCGATGTACGCCGACACCCGCTCGGCAATCAACACCCTCCGCCAGGCCAACGATGCCTGCGACGAGCTCGCCTCGCCCCACGTGGGCGTGGTGGTGGACGTCTACCACCTCTGGTGGGACCCCGAACTGCCGGACCAGATCGCCCGTTGCGGCCGCGCCGGGCGCATCTTCGCCTTCCACGTCTGCGACTGGCGGACGCCCACCGAGGACCTCCTCAACGACCGCGGCCTCATGGGCGAGGGATGCATCGACGTCCCCCAAATCCGCGGCTGGGTCGAGGAGCAAGGCTTCGACGGTTACATCGAAGTGGAAATCTTCTCAAACCGTTATTGGGCCATGGATCAGGGCGATTTCCTGAAGATGATCCAGGAGGCCTATCTGCGGAGCACGTGAACTCCCCGGAACTGCCCCCCCCTGGTCGGCCGATATGCCCTGCCGCAGTGCGGCAATGACATTGCGCATGCCGCGTTCGGGTTTTCGGTTAAGGCTGGACAACTGGCGGTTGCCCTGACCGCAGCGGCCCCCGCCCCGCTTTCACCTCAACGAGGAGAGGGCCGGCGCCGTCGGCGCCGATCCCGGCCTTGCGAGTGCCGCTCGTGCGCAAGTTGTTTTGCCCGGTAGTCCGATCGCGTGTATACTCGGGCCGTTTTCTGCGAGCTAAGGTGCGGTTTTCTTCTGCCAGCTAGGGAAGGAGCGGCTCTCAATGAAGGTACACACGATCGGCGTGATCCTCAACGGCGTTACCGGGCGGATGGGGACGAACCAGCACCTGGAGCGGTCGATCATGGCGATCCGCGCCCAGGGGGGCGTCCGCCTGGGGACCGACGAGACGATCGTCCCCGAGCCGATCCTCGTGGGCCGCAGCCCCGGCAAGCTCAAGAACCTCTGCGACCGCTACGGCCTCGAGAAGTACTCCACCGATCTCGATGCCGTCCTCGGCGACCCCGCCTATTCGGTCTACTTCGACGCCCTGACCACGAATCTCCGCGTGGAGAACGTTCGCAAGGCCATCGCCGCGGGCAAGCACATCTACGTCGAGAAACCGACCGCTACGAACCTGGCCGACGCCATGCTCCTCTACCGCGAGGCGGCGGCTGCCGGGGTGAAGCACGGCGTCGTCCAGGACAAGCTCTGGCTGCCCGGTCTCATGAAGCTGAAGTACCTCATCGACACTGGATTCTTCGGGCGGATGCTGGCCGTCCGCGGGGAGTTCGGCTACTGGGTCTTCGACGGGCTCCGCCAGCCGGCCCAGCGGCCGAGCTGGAACTACCGCAGGGAGGAGGGGGGGAGCATCCTCATCGATATGTTCTGCCACTGGCGGTACGTCATCGACAACCTCTTCGGCGAAATCGACGCCCTCGTGGCCTACGCCGATTCGCACATCCCCCAACGCGGCGACGAGGAAGGACGGCCCTACGCCAGCACCGCCGACGACGCCGCCTACGGCATCTTCCGCCTGACGGACGGGCCGGTCGTCCAGTTCAACTCCTCCTGGTGCACCCGCGTCCGCCGCGACGACCTGCTGACCCTCCACGTGGACGGCACCGACGGCTCGGCGGTCGCCGGCCTGCGGAATTGCTGGATCCAGCCCGACGCCGCCACCCCCAAGCCGGTCTGGAACCCCGACATCGAGCAGCCCATCGACTACTTCGCCGGCTGGCAGGAGATGCCCGACAACCGGGTCTACGACAACGCCTTCAAGGCCGAGTGGGAGCTGTTCCTGATGCACCTGGTCAAGGATGCCCCGTTCCCCTGGGACCTCCGCGAAGGCGCCAAGGGTGTCCAGCTTGCCGAATTGGGGATGAAGAGCTGGCAGGAGCAAAGCTGGGTGCCGCTCGCCGCGCTCGAAGGATGACACGGATTCCGCGGGCCCAACGCATCGAGTTGCGGCGGCAAGCATTCAGCCCCGAGGGGCGGCGGCGGAGCTCAGAGCCGCAGCATGTCGAACAGCGCCCGGGCGATGGCCTGGGGATCGCGGGCGATGGCCAGCACCTGGGCGAGTATCATCGCCGCCGCGACGATGAGGAGGCTGAATCCCCAGCGGTTCCGCGGCACCTCGAAGTCGCTCAGGGCCGAGGCCAACGACTGCTCGAGCCGCCGCCAGCCCATATGGTTCTGGTGCGGTCCGCTGGCCACCAGGGAGACGTTCCGCTGCGCCACCTGTCCCTCGAGGTGGAACTGCACCCCCACGTTCGGGAGGCTCAGGCTGTCGCCGGCCCAGCGGGCGTCGGCGTCGAGCCGCAGGGCCACGTCGGCCAGGATCGGTCGCAGTTCGTCCGGGGTGATGTTGTAGATCACCAGCCGCGGGCGGACGAGCATGACCACCAGGAGCACCAGGAGGGCGTAGAGCGCTACGAGCAGAATCCAGACGTACGCGCCGAAGACGATTGCCGCGGAGCCCGGGAAGAAGAGCTCCACCGGCCCAATGAGGATCAGGCCCGCCAGGGCTACCCCCAGCACCGCCAGATCGCGCACCCCGGAGACTACCAGGGGCCGGCGCGCGAGGTTGATCAGTCCCAGGAGCAGAAAGTAGACCGCCAGCGGTCCAAAGGCCACACAGAGCCGAAACGGGTCCATCACGCGCAGTCCTCATCGCAAACGAAGCTCCCCGCAGGCCGCTGCCCGGGGGCGTACCTGGCCGATTCTCCGGCCTGGCCGGATAGGTTCAGCATATCGGCTCGGCCGCCTCGCGGCCAGCCGCCGGCGGCGTTGGGACGACTATGGCCTCGGTGAAGCCCGACCGGAGCGACCCTCCGCGCCGAAAACGCCGCCCCCTCCTGAGACGTTTCACGCCGCACGGTCAATGTCTCTCGTTCTCGCGAAGGCCGCCGTCGAGGAGCCGAAGGCGGCGGGTGGCGGTGGCCGAGAGGAAGTCGCGGTCGTGGGAGACGATGAGCATCACCTGCGGCAGGGCTACGAGGATCTCGATCAGCCGCGCCGTGAAGTGGTCGTCCAGCCCCGTGGTCGGCTCATCGAGCAAGAGCACCTCGGGCTCCATCGCCAGTACGGTGGCCAGGGCCACGAGCCGCTTCTCGCCGCCCGAAAGCTGGTCGGTGATGCGCCCCTCATAACCGGCCAGGTCGAGCTGTTCGAGGACGTGGGTGACGCGGCGGCGGGCTTCGTCGCGGGGCACGCCGAGATTGAGCGGACCGAAGGCCACGTCTTCCAGGACAGTGGGGCAGAAGAGCTGGTCGTCGGCGTCCTGGAAGAGGAGGCCCGCGCGGCAGCGGACTTCGTGGAAGTCGGCCTCCGTCCACCGCTCGCGGCTGAAGACCACCAGCCGTCCGGCCGCCGGCCGGAGCAGGCCCACGATCAGGTGGAGGAGCGTCGTCTTACCGCTGCCGGTGGGTCCGCTCAGCCCCGCCCGTTCGCCCGCCGAGAGCTGCAGCGAGGCGTCACGGAGCACGGGGCGGCCGGACGCATAGGCAAAGGAGACGTCTTCCAGGACGATGAGCGGTTCGGGCATCGACGATCGGCTCGGCGGAAGGTGGTGGGCAAGGCGCCTCTGGCAAATCTGGCACATCCACGCCACCGCGACAAGGCGCCACACCGATCACCGCGCGGCGCGCTGACCGGTGCCGCGGGAAGTGCATGACCGGTTCGGCGAGCGCGGCGGAGACCATGGTGATGCTGATGGCGAAATGCACCAGGCTCAGCGGCAGGTAGTAGGGCTCGAGCGCCGGACCTAGTTGCGGATGCGCCGTCTGCAAAGCCCTCACGAGCAGCGCGATGCCGACCAGAAGCAAATTGCTGACGACGTTACCGAGGACAATCCATCCGGCGCGCAGCTCCCCGGATTCCTTCCGCTTCACGGAATGGCCATTATAACGTCTGGGGCGGTTCGACGCTGGCTGTCGAGCCTCCCAGCCTGCTGGGGCTCCTCGCGGCAGACGGCCCCGCAGCCCGCCTGGCATCCAAAGCCCCCGGCGATTCATCAGGGCCCGGCCGGGAGGAGCTTGCCGGGGTTCAGGACCTGATAGGGATCGAAGGCGGCGCGCAGGCGGTCCATGGCGGCCAGGTCCGGCGGGGCGAACTGCCGCTGCATGAGGCCGATCTTCTCGAGGCCGACGCCGTGCTCGGCGGTGATGCTGCCGCCGGCGCCGATGCAGGCCTCGAGCAGCTCCCGGCCGGCGGCCAGGGCGCGGGAGACCTCGTCGGGATCGCGCTCGTCGAAGAGGAGGATCGGGTGGACGTTGCCGTCGCCGGCATGGGCCACGTTGACGATGCGGATGCCGTGGCGGGTGGCGATCTCGGCGATGCGGCGGAGGATCTCCGGCAGGCGGGTGCGGGGAACCACGCCGTCCTGGATGCAGTAGCTCGGGCTGAGGCGGCCCACGGCGCCCACGGCGAGCTTGCGGCACTTCCAGAGCGTGGCCCGCTCCGCGGCGTCGGCGGCGAGGAGGACCTCGCGCGCCCGGTGGTTGCGGCAAATCTCGGCGATCCGCTGCTGGGCCACATCGAGAGAGACGGCAGGCCCGTCCACCTCGATGACGAGGATCGCCTCCGCATCGAGCGGGAATCCGAAGTGGAAGGCCTCCTCGACGGCGGCGATGATGCCCCGGTCCATGAGCTCCATGGCGGCGGGAATGATACCTTCGCCGATCACGGTGCTCACGGCGGTGGTGGCATCGTCCACCGAGTCGAAGACGGCGCGGAGCGTGCGGCAGTCCTCGGGCGTGGGCGTGAGCCGGAGCCAGGCGCGGGTGACCACGGCCAGCGTCCCCTCGCTGCCGACGAGCGGCCCCACCAGGTCCAGGCCGGTGCCCTCGGCCAACGGCGGCACGGTAAGGACGGACCCGTCGGACAGCACCGCCTCGACTCCCAGCACGTGGTTCAGCGTCACACCGTACTTGAGCGTGTGGGGGCCGCCGGCGTTCGTGGCGATGTTGCCCCCCAGCGTCGAGGCCTGCTGGCTGGAGGGATCGGGGGCGAAGTGGTAGCCGGTGCCCGCCAGGGCGCGGCCGAGCTGGAGGTTCAGGGCGCCCGCCTCCACGAAGGCATAGCGGTCGCGGAGATTGATCTCCAGGATCCGATTCATGCGGGTCAGCATGAGGACCACTCCGCCGCCGAGCGGGACGCAGCCGCCGGCCAGGCTCGTGCCGGCGCCGCGGGGGACGATGGGAACCTCGTAGCGGCGGCAGAGGCGAACCACCTCGGCCACCTGGGCCGTCGACTCCGGGAAGACGACGGCCTCGGGGAGGTGCTTCTCGATGGTCAGCGCATCGCACTCGTAGGGAACCAGGTCGGAGCGGGCATGGAGAACCTGCTTCGGGCCCAGCGCTCCGCGGAGCTTCTGGATCAGTTCGGCGGTCGCCGCGACGGGCATGGGGGACCTTGGGGTTTGGGGGTTGCAGGTGGTCGGTCGTGCCCATCAAGGGGACATCGCCGGCACCCTGTCGCTTCGCCACCGGCCGCGCCGTGGGGCTCCGACCGGGATCAGCCGGCGCGGATCTGCCGGCTTTCCGCGTCGTAGACCTACCGCTGCGCCGTAACGAAAGCCTTAACGGCCATCAGCGTCGCCACCGCGTGCTGGTAGCCGGCCTCGATCGGGGCGTTGCAGGTGCCGCGGGAACGGATGCGTGGTGCGATGCGGCTACGGCGCGGGTGAGCGGGACGGTGCGCGCCGTCGGCCGACCGTCCTATAATATCCAAATGATGCGGCCCCGCGAAGTCTTCGTCCTCCGCCATGCACCGTTCGTCCCCCTGGGGTCGATCGAAGGGCATCTCGTCGCCGCGGGCGTGCCCTTCCGGCAGATCGACCTCTTCGCGGCCGTGCCGGAGCGGCTGCCGTTGGCCCGGGCGGCGGGGCTGATCGTGTTGGGCGGTCCCATGAGCGCCTACCAGACCGACGAATACCCCTACCTGCTGACGGTGCTCGACTGGATCCGCGAGGCGGTGCGCATCGAACTGCCTCTCTTGGGCGTCTGCCTGGGGGCACAATTGACGGCCCTGGCCCTGGGGGGACGTGTTTACCCGAACGGTCGGAAGGAGATCGGCTGGTGCGACCTGTCGGTCTTCCCCGCGGCGGAGAAAGACCTGCTGCTGGCCGGTTCGGCGGCGACCGAGACCGTGCTCCAGTGGCACGGCGACACCTTCGAACTGCCGCCTCGGGTAACCCACCTGGCGGCCAGCACCCTGTGCCCGAACCAGGTCTTCCGCGCCGGGCGGCGGGCCTGGGCGGTGCAGTTCCACCTGGAGATGACCCCCGCGCTCCTCGATGCCTGGTTCACCGAGCCGGTATTCGCTGCCGACCTGGCCCGCCTCGACTACGTGGACGCAGAGTCCATCCGCAACGAAGCGCCCCGGCGCTTCCCCGCCATGGAACGCTTCAGCCGGCGAATCCTGGACCGCTTCGTGGCGCTGTGCGGGGAAGCCTGAAGAAATGCCTTGGGGTGAGGCCGCTAGTCGATCCGGGCGCGAAGGTAGCGGGTATTGCCCACGCGGCGGAGCAGGCCCACGCGGTCGAAGTGATCCAGTAGGGGCAGGGCGAACTTCCGCGTGGTCTCGATCAGGTACTTGAACTGCACGCTCTCCAGGCGGCCCTCGCGCTGGATGTAGTCCACCAGCAGTTCCCGGGCCCGCTGCAGTGCATCGCTGTGGAAGAAGATGCCCTCGACGGCGACGAGGCGCTGGTGCTCGGCGAGTAGTCTGAGGAGACGCTCGATCTCGGCGGCGGGGGCAGCGGTCGCCTCGACGAGCTCCTCGACGCTTGGCGGTTGGAAGAGCCGCCGGCGGAAGATCGCTTCGATCTCCGCGAATTGTTGCGCGTCGGCACTCCCGAGAGCGGCCTCGTGGCCGGCGACGGCCAGCCGGCCGGAATGGGCAGCGAGGCGGCCGGACTCGACGAGACGGGCGACGACGGCGTCGCAGAGGTCCTTCTCGAAACCGGCAGCGTCGCGGAGGTCTTCGGGAGTCATGCCGGGGCTCTCCGGAACCCTCTGATGGTGAGCCGAGAGGATCGATTCGAGGCGGGCAGCGACCTCGTCGAAGACCGCGGTATGCACGAAGCGGCCGGCGGGAAGCGGCACGGCGCGGCCGCCCTCGCCGCCGGTGAGAAGGAGCTCGGCCACGCGCGAGTGAGGGAGCTTGACGCGGCGCGCCAGGTCCGCTGCGGTGGCCCATCGGCCGGGGGCGGTGCGGAGGGCATGGGCGACGAAGGCGGGCTCATCGGGAATGGCCGCGGCGCAGCGTGCCAGCTCGTCGAGGATCTCGGGGCGGTTCCGTTTCAGGCGGCGGCCGGCCGCCTCGAGGAGCATCCCTCCGCCTACCGTGCGGACCGGCGAAAACGTTCGCACGATGTACCGATCGCCGGGGCCGGCGACCACGGGCTGCTCGAGGCGGAACTGCACCAGGTGGTCCTCCCCGGGTGCGACGCCGGCGCCGGCCAGCGGATAAATGCGGGCCGAGACCTCGCTGGTGCCGGTGTGGAGCTTCACGGCACCGCCGCTCTTAAGCGCCAGCTTTTCCAACGGCAGGAGGCGGAGCGTTGCCGTGAACCACGCGGCGGGCTCGAAAAATCCGGGAAGGGTGAGCACGTCGCCCCGGCGGACGTCGCGATGCCCCCAGTGGCCTACGTTCACAGCCGCGCACTGGCCGGCGAGGACGCGCTCGGCATTCTGCCCGTAGACCTCGATGCGGCGGACGCGGCCGGCGAGGCCGCGGGGCAGGAGGACCACCTCCTCGCCCACGGCCGCCGCGCCCGCGGCCGGAACCCCTGCGATGACTGTGCCGTAGCCGCGAACGCTGAAGGCGCGGTCCACGGGCAGCCGGAAGACGCCGTCGAGTCGCCGCGGCCGCACGGACTCGACCATTTCCCAAAGGGCGGCCACGAAGGAGTCGAAGCCCTCGCCGGTGACGTTCGAGAGGGGGAGGATGGGGGCTTGAGCGAGGAATGTGCCGCGGACCAGTTCGCCGACTTCGTCGCGGGCCAGGGCCACGTGGTCGGGCTCGACGCGGTCGATCTTCGTCAAGGCCACGACCCCGTGGCGGACGCCGAGGAGGGTGAGGATGTCCAGGTGTTCGCGGGTCTGGGGCATCACGCTGTCGTCGGCCGCCACGACGAGGATCACGGCGTCCACGCCCGCGGCGCCGGCCACCATGGTCTTGATGAAGTGCTCGTGGCCTGGAACGTCGACGACGCCCACCTGCCGCCCGGCAATGGTGCAGGGGGCGAAGCCCAGGTCGATGGACATCCCCCGCTCCTTCTCCTCCTTGAGGCGGTCGGTCTCGCAGCCGGTGAGCATCCGCACCAGGGCGGTCTTGCCGTGGTCGATGTGACCGGCGGTGCCGATGGTGAGGTTGATCGACGCAGGCGGCATGTCAGGCTCCCTATCCGGAAGATCGCTTTTCCGGCTCCTTCCCCCATCCCCGACCTTTGCCCCGCCGGCCGCCGGCTTCCGTTCCCTACCCCCTATAACATACCAGGCTCACCCGCCGGGGCCCTTGGCAGGCGCCGCTTTCGTGGGATAGAATTTCTCGACTGGCTTTGTGGGACGAATCACCCCCCGCGGCCGGCCGCAGTATTCGTGTTGCGCGCTTCCCCCCCCCGGAACCCCGACACGGAGGGAGAATCGGCTGGCCGAAACTGACCGGTTTTTCAAACGAGTCGGCCGCCACCGCGGTCGGCAGGAGCAAGACATGATCGTTACGACCAAGGAGCTCTTCCGTCACGCCTACGGCAAGTATGCCGTGGGGGCGTACAACATCAATAACCTGGAGCAGACCGTGGGGCTGTTCCGCGGCAACGTGGGGAAGGTGAAGTCCAATGAGGAGCCGGTCAACGCGGCGAAGGCCGCCCCGTTCATCCTCCAGATTTCCCGCGGCGCCCGCAGCTACACGGACAAGCGGTTCCTGGAAGCGATGATCCGCACGGCCTCGGAGGTGTTCCCGGAGGCGATTTTCGCCGTCCACCTCGATCACGGCACCGAAGAGGTCTGTTACGACTGCATCGAAAGTGGGTTTTACAGCTCGGTAATGATCGACGCTTCGCACGAGGAATTCGATAAGAACGTCGAGATTACCCGGCGGGTGGTTGACAGGGCCCACGCCAAGGGGGTTGTTGTGGAAGCCGAATTGGGCCAGCTCGGCGGCGTCGAGGAGGACGTCGTCGGCAGCGTCTGCCTGACCGAACCGGATCAGGCGGCCGAATTCGTTGCCCGCAGCGGCTGCGATTCGCTGGCGGTGGCCATCGGCACCTCGCACGGCGCGTACAAGTTCGCCGGCAAGCAGAGCCTGCACTTCGAAGTGCTCGAGAAGCTGCGGGAAGTCCTCCCCGATGGCTATCCCATGGTGATGCACGGTTCGAGCAGCGTGCCGAAGGAGTGGGTCGATCGCATCAACGCGGCGGGCGGCAAGATCAAGGATTCCAGCGGAGTCAACGAGGAGGAGTACATCAAGGCCGCCAAGATGGGCGTCTGCAAGGTGAACATCGACACCGACGGGCGGCTCGTCTGGTGCGCCATCCACCGCGAGTCGTTCCGCGACGACCCGGAGAATTTCGACCTCCGTCCGCCGGGGAAGCTCTTCATGGCCGCGTACGCCGAGTTCATCGCCCACAAGAACGGCAAGCTCGGCTCCGCCGGCCAGTTGGAGGCCGTCCGCCAGACGCTGACCGCACCGGTCTAGCGCGGCGCCAAGTCGGATCGTTTTGCGCCCGTTTCCGGGGCGCGGCTCGGGAACGAGCGTTTGGGGGCCTAAGCCTCGCCCTCCCGCCGGACCGCTCCGTGTGGTGGGGCGATGCTCCTGCCCGGTTGTTAATCTGGTTTCCGCCGAGCCCCGATCGTCGCCGGAATCCCGTTATTGCGAGGCTCTCCATGGACCGATTGTGGATTGCGTCCGCGGTGGCCCTTGCCTTCCTCGCGGCCGTCGCCTCGACGACGGCCCGGGGAGAGGGTGGATACCCGCCCGCTACGGATCGCGAGGCCCGCATCGAGCGCCTCGTCGAGCAGTTGGGCGACCCCGACTACCACCGCCGCGAAGCGGCCCAGGCGAAGCTGCTCGAGTTCGGCGTGGAGGCCTTCGAGGCGCTTTCCGCGGCCGAAATGCACCCCGACCTCGAGGTGGCTCGGCGGGCGGGTTACCTCGTGCATCTGATCCGTGTGGCGTGGGTTGCCGACGACGACCCGCCGGCCGTGCGGCGCGTCATGGAGGGCTACGACGCGGAAGACCGCATCGGACGGATCACGCGGATCGGCAGGTTGGCGTCGCTGCCTCACGGGGAGGGCATCGTGGCCCTGTGCCGCCTGGTCCGCTTCGAGACGTCACCGTATCTCTCCCGACTCGCTGCCGCCGAGGCCCTCCAGCTCCTGGCCACCGACACGGCGGGCCTGTCGCCCCAGGTATCCCGGACGCTGGGGGCCAGCACGCGGCCCGGGGCCGAGTGGTTGCGGACGTTTCTCGCCTTCTCCGACGATCCTCCGGCGACGCTCGAGGCTTGGGAGCAGATCATCGACCAGGAACGGACTCTGCTGGTGCGGGCCCCCACCCAGACAAGCCTGGGGGTCCTGCACGTCCTGCTGCGGCAGCAGTTCGCCTGGCTCCGCGAATTGGAGCGGCGCGACGAGGCGCTCGCCGTGGTCCAGGCCCTGATCGATCTGGAGGAGGGGGATCCCGACCGCTTGTTGGACCTGACCGAATGGCTGATCGATCAGCAGGAATGGGAGGCACTCGCCGCCGTGGTGCAGCGATTCGGCGAGCAGTTCCGCCGCGACCCCTTCTTGACCTACGCCTTGGCCGACGCCTATCAGCGACAGGGAGACGCCGATCGCGCCGAGGCCCTGGCCGCGGAGGCCCTCGCTCTCTACCCGGAGAGCGTGCGGGAGCATGCCTACGTCCACCTCGAAGTGGCCAACGCGCTCCGCCGGCGGGGGCTGTTCCGCTGGGCGGAGAGGGAGTACCGCCACGTGGCCGACTCCCTGCCGCCGGTCAGCAGTGAGGCGCCCTTTTCTTTGGTCCTCCTGAGCGAGATGCTCCACGACCAGGGCGACCACGAGCGGGCGGCGGAGGTCGTGGCCGAGACGCTGGAACGGATGGAGCGGCACAATGCCACCGAGAGCAACGCCTTCCTGCACGACTTCAGTCTCACGGCACGCATGTATTATTTCCGTGCCTGCCACTGGCGGGAGGAGGGCGATTGGGCGCGGCACCGCGAGGTGCTCGAGAAGGCTTTGGCCGCCGATCCCCACGACGTGGAGACCCTGATCGCTCTCTACCGTGTGCCGGACCAGTCCGAGGAGGAACGGAGGCGCGTCCTGGGGCTCATCGAGGAGGCCGCCGCCAGGCTCCGCGCCCGGATCGCGCAGGCGCCCGACGATTCCATCCCCTACAACGAGCTCGCCTGGCTGATCGGCAACACCGAAGGCGACCTGGCCGAGGCCATTCGCCTCTCGAAGCGGTCGTTGGAACTGGCCGGGGAGAGTGCCGCCTACTACGATACCCTCGCGCGGTGCTACTATGCTCGGGGCGACCTCGACGAGGCGCTCCGCGTCCAGGCCCGCGCCGTCGAGCTCGAGCCCCACTCCGGGCCCATCGCCGCGCAGATGGAGCTCATCCGCCGGGCCCACGAGGCCGCCCAGGGAGCCGGCGATTCCGCGGGGCAGTCGGGCGACGAAACCGAACCATCCCTCCCATGACCGCACCCGCCCAGTCCGGCGAACCGACGGTTGCGGCAACGGCCGTGGCGGTCGTCGACCGCCGCCGTTACCACCGCAACATCCTCGCCGCGGCGGCCGTCGTTCTGCTGGTGGCGGTGCTCCTGCACGGAGACGGGATCGGGCCCTTGCGGCTCCCCTGGTTCGACGTGCCGCTGCCGGTCACGTGCAGTTTTCGCAGCGCCACGGGGCTGGACTGCCCGGGGTGCGGGCTGTCGCGGTCGTTTGTCGCCCTGGCCCGCGGGCGGCCGGGCGACGCCTGGCGGCTCAATCCGGCCGGCCTTCTGTTCTTCGCCTTTTTGCTCGCCCAGTTTCCCTACCGGCTCTGGCAGCTCCGCCGCCTGGCCCGCGGTCGTCCCGAGGCGAGGCTGCCGCTCCTGGGGTTGCTGCCCTGGCTGCTCCTCGGGGTCCTGCTCGTCCAATGGCTTCTCCGCAGCCTCCCGCGCCTCGGGTCGTAACGGTAGCGCCCCCGATTGTCTCAGCCGGTGGAAACGGGCTGCCGTCGCTATTCCGCGACACATGCGCCATCGTAGCGATGGCGCTACGACCTGTTGCGGCCCCTGCCCCGGCTCGCCCAGTCTTGCCGGAGCCCCAGAAAGCCCCGCACCGTAGAAGCGACAGCGCAGACGAACCGGTTCCGGCACGGGAACTGCACGATTCAACCCCGTCGGCGGCCAACCCCGACGCCGACCCGCTACACGCGGCAGTTGTTCCCGCACACCGTTTTTTCTGGAGGAGGCCATGAGACTCATGATCATCGCGCCGGTCGCCCTGGCGGTCGGTAGTCTTTTCGCTGCGGGCACGGCGGAGGCCCAATCGCCCGCGGCGGTTCGGGATGCCCAACTCCACATTGCCCACGGCGGCTCCGGCTATGCCGACGTGCTCCATGATGTGAGGCACACCTACAGGGGGCGCCATTCAGGCTACCATCCGCGCTCGCGGGGATATCACGGTGGCTACCACCATCGTCACCACCGGCATCACTACCGGCCGCCGGCCTACCACCTGCGGCCTCCCGTGGTCGTTCCCCCCCCGGTTCCCGTGTACCCGAGGCACCCCCATTACTATCACTGTCCCCATCGCGGTGGCTTCCATCGCCACGGCCGCGGCTTCGGCTTCTCGATCACTTTCTAACTCCTGATCAGGCAAGCCATGGCGCCTCGTTCCCAAGCTCGAAGCTTGGGAACGAAGGCCTGCCAAACGGATGTCCTGCTTCACGACTGTTTCGCTCCCTTCGCAGGCAGGAAGTTGGGTGCGCTCCACGCAAAGAGCCTCCCGGAGGCGGCGGAAATCGACTAGACTGAAGTCAGGGCGCGTCGCCGCTGCGGATTGTCTCTCGCAGCGACCCCGCCGCCCGCCCCTTCTTCCGTCACGCCTCCCCGGAGTCCGCCAGTGAGAGTGCAGCACCTGGTTCCGTGCCCGTGCGGCCGTAAGGTCCCCGTAGACCCCTCGCAGGCGGGAGAACGCGTGACCTGTGCCTGCGGTGCCGGGATCGACGTGCCCACGCTCCTGGAGTTGAAACGTCTGGAGCGGGTCAAGGTGGACGAGCCCGCGCGCCCGGCGCGCCGCTGGGGAGTGCGGCAACGGGTGATGAGCGTCGGAGGACTGATCGCCGTCGCCGGGTTGCTCACCGCACTGGGCCTGCTTTTCACTCTCCCTCCCGGGGAGATCACCGACCAGGATCGGGTGGCGCTCCGCGAGCGGGTCGAGCGGATGACCCTCGCCGAGACGCTCAACGAGTGGGCGGCGCTCTATCGTCTTCCCCCGGAACAGCCCCCGCCCTATCAACAGGTCCGCTTCGCCCGCCGCCAAGAAAGGATTGCTTATGTATGGCTTGCCGCCGGCGTCTCCCTGCTGGGGATGGCGGTATTCGCCAGCGGTTTTCTGGTTTCCAACGTGTCCGATGGACGGAAGTCGCGGACGGGCCGCCCGCCTTCTCCCAGCCGAGGGCGCCAGGCTCCTCGGTGACCGGTTCGGCGGTCCGGCGGCGGTGAGCCGGCGGGTTGGACAGTCCGGAATAGCCGGCGCGCGAAACGCCTGGCCGTCTACCCGGGCATGTCGCAGGCAGGTGCCACTCGGGCGCGCCCGCTCTCAAGCGACCACTCTCAAGGGACCGCTCAGGTGGTCGTCTCGGTTGGGGCGCCTTCTCAGAGGACTCTCAGCGTTCTAGCTAATAAGGGTGGCAAGCAAATCACCAGAATGGGGCTATTTCCAAAAAAACGTATGCAACCTACCATATGATCGGTGTTTGTCTAATTGGCACACGGGCGGTCGCGGGTGGGGGCGCGGCGGGCCGGGGATTGGGGCGATGCTGACCCGGGTGTCGACGTCTGCGGTTTTCTTGAGAGGAGGCAGACGTGTCCCGGTTCTGCGCGGCAGTCCGCACCGCCAAAGCGCCACGGGAAACGGGGGGGCGTGGTGTGGCTTTGTGGGGGGTGGCGGATGTCTGCCGCGGAGCGAGTCGCCTGCTGGCAGCGTCCCCACGTCCTCGATGAGTTCGTCCTATTCACCGGGAGCTGCGCCCATGGCCATCGAACTAATCAGCTCGGCCTTCGACAACGGAGAGGCGATTCCCCGCCGCTATACGGGCGAGGGCGAAGACTTCTCACCCCCCCTCCATTGGTCCGGTATTCCTGAGGGGGCCAAGGAGCTCGTCCTGGTCTGCGACGACCCCGATGCCCCCACGCCCCAGCCCTGGGTCCATTGGGTGATCTACAAGATCCCCCCTACAGTCACCGAGCTGCCCGAGGGGGTGCCCCCCCATTCGCGGCTGAAACTCATACCCGGCGCGCTCCAGGGAAAGAACTCCTGGCACACCCTCGGGTACCGCGGACCCATGCCCCCGGCAGACCACGGCCCCCACCGCTACTTCTTTCGTATCTACGCGGTGAAGGCGAAGATGGTGATCGAGGCCGGCGCCGAGAAGACGGCGGTGCTCCGGGAGATCTCCAATCATGTCCTCGCCGAGGGGCAGCTCATGGGCACCTACTCGAGATAGACGGCAGCCGGGAAATCGGCCACATCGGCGCACGGCGCGGGAGTTCGGCGGGCGGCGCCACGGTGTGGGGGCTGGTTGCGTGGCGGGTTCGACCCGGTGATTCCGACGGACCCGGATCCAGGGAGTATCACGGGAGGAGTGCCAGGCGGAGCATGTTCAGCGCCGCCTTCGCGCAGTAGGCCCGCAAGATCGCCGGGTGGCTGGCCAGGGAGAAGGCTTTGCGTTCCACCCCGGCTTCGCTGGCCAGCGCCACCCATACCGGCGGCGGTTCGGCGGACCGCGGGTCGAGTGGTGGGAAGCGGCCCACTGCGAGGCCCCAATCAGTGCCCAGCCGGTGACGGCACGCTGCCGCCATCGCCTCGACCACGAGGCATTCGGCATGGGAGTTGCTAGGCACTTCGTCCGAGGGGATGTTGAGCAGGCGCCGCCGCGCTGCCTGGCTCGTGGCCACGACGCCGCCCAGGAAGGGATCGCGGAGGGCGGGCGAGCCCCCCAGCCACTCCCCGACCAGCCCCGCCGTCCCCCACTCGGCCACCGCCAGCGTGTCGCCTCGCCGGTGGAGCAGCCGCAGAACCACGTCCTGCAGATCGTCGTCCTCCTCGCCGAAGACGAGCGTTCCCAGATAGTCGTAGATCGTTTGCACCGTCGGCTCCATAGCCGCCAGGCACTCCTCCTCGCTGGCCCCCTCGGCCTGGATGCGCAAGACAATCGTCGCCTGTTGGGCACTGATGCCCACGCGAGGCACGCGGTCGCGGCGGATGAGGTCCGGGAGTATCGCCTCGATCTGGCTCTCGCCCGCTCCAAAGCACTTGATCCGCCGGTAGCGGACCATCCGGTCGTGTCCGAAGGGCCGCATGGCGGCGGCCACCGAATCGTGCCACATCTCCACCATCTCGGCGGGCACGCCCGGCAGGGCGACGACGCGGCAGGCGCCGCGCCCCGGGCGGGAAACGTCCACGAGGATACCCGGCGCCGTGCCGCTCGGGTTGCCGATCATCCGGCTGCCCGCGGGGAACAGCGCCTGCAGGCGGTTTCCTTCGGGCATCTCGCGGCGGCGGCGGGCGAAGATATCCCGGATGTGGGCCAGGGCCTCCTCGTTGAGGACCAACTCCCGGCCGGTGGCCTCGGCGAGCGCTTGGCGGGTCAGGTCGTCGGCCGTCGGACCCAGGCCCCCCGTGCTGACTACCACGTCGGCGCGTTCGATGGCTCGCTGGAAGGCGACCACGCAGTCGGCCAGGTCGTCTCCCACCACGGTGTGAAAGCGGGTGCGGAGCCCCACTTCGGCGAGCCGTCTTGCCAGCCACTGCGTGTTCGTGTCCAGCGTCTGCCCGCTGAGTATCTCATCGCCGACGGCAATCAGTTCGGCATGCATGGGGGAAACGTCCTGACGGGGTGCGCGGTAGCGGAAAAAAAGAAGATGGCATTGTGCCGCGCCGCCATCCGCTTGCCAATGTCGCCCCCGCTTGACCGGCCGCCTGCGGGAGGCCACGATGAATGGGGGTCCCCCGGCGGTGGTGGGCCTTTCGCAAACCCCGGCCGCAATCTGCCCGATGCCACTGGAGAAGCCCGAGATCGCCGCGCGGTTCCAGGAGCGGTATGGAGCGCCGCCCCACTGGATCGTCCGCGCGCCCGGCCGTGTCAACCTCATCGGCGAGCATACCGACTACAACGACGGCTTCGTGCTCCCCATGGCCATCGACCGGGCTGTCTGGATCGCCCTGCGGTCCCGCGAGGACCGCAAGGTGGTGCTCCACGCGGCCGACTTCGGCCGTGGGGGGGAATTCTCCCTCGACGACCTGCGGCGTGGGCAGCCCGGTTGGCTGGAGTATCTCAAGGGTACGGCGTGGGCGCTCCGCGAGGCCGGCCGCCCCCTGGCCGGCTGGGAGGGAGTCCTGGCCGGCGACGTTCCCATCGGCGCCGGCCTCTCCTCGTCGGCGGCGCTGGAGGTGGCGGCGGCCCGGGCGTTTGCCGCCGTCGGCGGTCTGGGATGGGACCCGGTCGAGATGGCCATGCTCTGCCGGCGCGCCGAGAACGAGTGGGTGGGCGTACACTGCGGGATCATGGACCAGCTGATCGCCACGGAAGGCCGGGCGGGGCACGCGGTGCTCATCGACTGCCGCACACTCCAGTCCCGCCACGTGCCCATGCCGGCCGAGGTGGCGGTCGTCGTGCTCGATACGGGGACACGCCGGGGCCTCGCCGATTCGGCCTACAACGAGCGCCGGGCCCAGTGCCGCTCCGCCGCCGAGTTCTTCCAGCAGCCGGCGCTCCGCGACGTGGATCTGGATCTCTTCCAGCAGTTATCGGGCGGCCTCGACGACGTCATCCGCCGCCGCGCCCTGCACGTAATCACCGAGAACGACCGCACGTTGCAGGCGGTCGAGGCCATGAACCGCGGGGATATCGCGGCGCTGGGCGTGCTCATGCATAAGAGCCACGAATCGCTCCGCGACGATTACGAAGTCTCCAGCCCGGCGCTGGACGCCATCGTCGAGGCCGCCGGCGCCCACCCGGCGTGTTTCGGGGCGAGGATGACAGGTGGCGGTTTCGGCGGCTGTGCCGTGGCCCTGGTCCGCCAGACCGGTCTCGACGAATTCGTCCCCGCCGTGACCGAGGAGTATCGGAAGAAGGCCGACCTGGAGGCGACGGTCTATATCTGCTACCCCTCCCAGGGCGCCGAGGTCCTCCCCGGCGGTGAGTGAACGCCGCGGGCCGGCGGTCTCCCGCCGTTTTCATGGGGGGTGGGCCGTCGCCCCCTGCTCGCCGCCCGCCGGCCAGGCGACCGCTCCGGCGACGAGCGTCTGGAGTACCTCGAAGGTCGGCGTCTCCTCTTGATCGGCGGGGGGCACGATTCGGAAGAGGACCAGGTCGGCCGGCTCCCCGGGGGCCAGGCGAGCGATCGGTAGTCCGAGCAGGGCTGCCGGCCGTTCCGTGGCCATGGCGACGGCGGTGGACAGGTCCACCCCGGCGAAGTGCATCGCGTTGGCGATGCCCGCCGTAACCGGCGCCGCCGCCCCGGCGAGCAGCTCCCGCTGGCCGGCCACGACCAGCCGCCCGTCGTCGAGGACTTCCAGGTCGCAGAGCTGGCCCTCGTGGCGCCCCGCTGGGTGCCCCGCCATCCCTGAGAGGTCGCTCACCAGAAGGCACCGTTCGGGGGTTTTCGCCCGGATGAAGGTCTTGACCACCTCGGGCGGCAGATGGTGGCCGTCGACGATCAGGCTGGCCCAGAGTCGGTCTTCGGCCAACTGGTCCCAGAGATAGTTCGGATGGCGCGGCAATAGGAGGTGGGCGCCGTTGCCCAGATGCGTGCTCAGGCGGGCCCCGGCGTCGACGGCGGCGCGGATGGCGGCTCCGTCCGCGGCGGTGTGGCCGATGGCCACCACGACCCCCGTGGCGGCGACGCGGCGGATGAATTCCACCGCGCCATCCAACTCGGGGGCCAGCGTCAACAAACGGATGCGGCCCCCGGCGGCGAATTGCAGCTCCTGGAATTCGGCGAAATCGGGGTCGCGGCAGTGCTCGCGGGGATGGGCTCCGCGGGGCCCATTTTCCATGGAAAGATAAGGTCCCTCCAAGTGAATGCCGGCGATGCGGCCCGCCGTCTCCGGCGACGTCCGGCACGCCGTGTGGATGGTCGCCAACGCGTGGCTGAGGACCTCGAACGCGGCGGTGGTTACCGTGGGACAGAACCGGGTTACGCCGAAGGTCGCCTGGATGCGGGCAATGCCGACGACCGTCGAAGGGGTCAGCCGCGGCGAGCTGAACTCCTGGCCCCCGTAGCCGTTGACCTGGACGTCGAACAGTCCTGGGGCCACAAAGGGGAGCGGTTCGGCGGCAGGGGCCTCCGCCGCAGTGACTGCGGCGATGCGCCCCTCACGGCATTCGATGGCCACCGGTTCACCGGTATCGTAGCGGCAGGCCAGGAGCATCGGCACGGCTCGTGGAGGTGCGCCCCAAACAATGATCGATCGGGGGGTATCGTCGAAGATGGTCTGTTCCGAATCTGATCATTTTAACGCCTACGACCGCCCGCGCCACCGGCAGGGGAGTGGACCCGTGTGCCCCCCTGCCGCCGATCATGGCTCCCCTTACCCTGCCGCGGCGTGCCGGACGAAGGGGACAGTCCCATTTTCGCGGCCGAATAGTGTTGTCCAGGAGGAACACCGTCTACGGCCGCGAAAATCGGGACAGTCCCCCGTGAACGGTTACCACCAGGGACAGCAGGCGGCCCGGAACGGAAGCCGCAGGGGATTTCCCTATCGGATCCCTTCGTCAGCAGGTTGATCCGCCGGGAAATCGGCACGTTCAGACTCCTTTTCCGGAGCACGCCCGTCAGCAGCCGTCATGGACTCGATCTCCCCGACCAGGCCGCGAAGCCGCCGGCTGTACTGGTTGAACCAGCCACTGGACAGGAAGCTCGGGTCGCCCAGGTTCGCCGCCACCACCACTCGGCGGTCGAAGGGGAGCACCCAGTCGATCGCCTGGCCGAGGCGATCGGCCACGTCCCCCAGCGCCAGACTCCCGGGGACCTTGAGGTAGCGGTTGAGCACGATCCGCCGCCGCTCGCGCGTGATCCCCAGGCCGTCGAGCAGCTCGAGGATCTTGGCGGCGCCCACGAGCGTGGGGACGACGTTCTCCACGACCACGTAGGCGCGGTCGGAGAGGTCGAGGATGGCCACGTTGACGCGGTCGATCATGGGGAAGGTGTCCACCACGACGAAGTCGTAGGAACGCCGCGCCAGGGTGAGGATGCGGGCCATCGATTCATCGCCGATCTCCGAGGCCTCGACGGCATCCTCGGGCGCGGCCAAGAGGTGCAGTCCGCTACGGTGCGGCGTGGCCAACTGGCGGATCAGCGTCTCGTCGAGACGGTCTTCCTGGTGCACCGCGTCGAGGATCGTCGCCGGAGGGGCCAGGTCGAGCATCGAGGCGCACACGCCGAGCTGCAGCGAGGCATCGACGAGGAGCACCTGCTCGGGGTGCCGCGCCGCCAGGCCGCAGGCCGTGTTCACCGCCGTGGTCGACTTCCCCACACCCCCCTTGTTGCTGATGAAGGCCACGATCTGCCCCAAGCGGCGCGCGGCGTCGCGCCGGGGGCGGAGCACGCGGGCCAGGAGGCTCTCCAGCTCCTGGCTGGAGATGGGGCGGCGGAGGAAGTCCTTCACCCCGGCGCGGACGGCGGCCACGAAGATGGCCGATTCGGAGACGTCGGCCCCGAAGCTGTCCGGGCGGAATACGGCGGCCACCGTAGTCTCCGGCGAGACGAGGGCCACCTCGCGGGCGAAAGCCTCGAGCGTCCTCAGGTCGCCGCCCATCTCGATCACGGCCAAGGGGGGGCGGCGGCTGCGAGCCACCTCGATCCCCTGCCGGGGATCGGCGGCAAAGTGGAGCACGGCGCGGCGCTCCTCGACCGCCGCCAGCGCAGCCTCCAACTCAGCCCGCAGGTGGGCGTCGGAACTGACGACGAGAACGTTGGGAGTGATCGTCACAGGGGATGGCTCAAAAAGTCGTGGGGGCCGACCTGCGGCCACCGGTCAAGGAAGGGCCTTGGCATACCACGGCGAAATCAACATGCAGGGAGCGATGTGCGTGGAAGACCCCTCGCCTCACGTGGCCGCGAGCGGCGGTGATAGTTCCTCCGCAGCCACGGGAGTGAGACCATGTGTGCCCAAGACGTGGTTCAGGTCGCTCAGGGTCACGCGCGAAGGCGAAGGCATCTCGATGCCGATCGGGCGCCCGTCCTCGGTCCAGTCCACCAGGAAGCTCCCGCGCTGCTCGACCTGAACGGATCGATCCCCCGTCTGCCGGGGCAAGTACAGGTAAGCCGCCAGCGGCCTGCCGTTCCGGTAAGTGACTTCGAGGTAATGATGCGGCATGATGTATTGTTTCAAAAGCTCTTACCATAATGGCGCGTCGCCGGAAATCTCAACGCTCAGCGCCTAGGTGCCGGTTCACCAGCACGGGCGCGAAGAGGGGATTGTCGATCTGCCGGTGCCGGGCGAGGATCTCTTCCCATGCGGGCGGCGGCCAGTCGGGGCGAGGAGCGACGATCGCCGTAGCGTTCCCCTGGGCGACGAGACTGCTCGTTCGGGAAATCGTCAGCAGCAGGCCTCCTTCGCCCTCGTGAACGGACCAATCAGCCACCGCCCCAAAGCCGACCGCGGCCTCTCCAAAGCCTAGTTCGGCATAGAGGGGGACGTAGGCGTACAGGGGCCGCCAGGTTGGCGGGACGTCGAGCAAGTCGAGCACCGGGTCTTCGCTGCCGTTGGGCTCGTCGCCGGGCAACTCCTCGAAGAAGGGGGCGGCAATGGGGTCGCCCAGCGTCAGCCCGCGCGGCACCAGAATCCTGCCCACCGGCGTGTCACCGCCAACGAGGAACAACGCCGTGCCGCGGACCTCGAATTCCGTCGCCGAACCGTTCCAGGTCCCCGCCTCGAAGGCAAAGGGCGTCACGCCCGGCACACTCCCTGCCGGCAGCGTGCTGCCGAGCTCGAAGTCCAAGGGATCGTAGCGGGGGAACGGGGGCCCGGCCGACTTCACCCGGCCCACTTCCCCGTTCAAAGTCTCGCCGGCTGCCGCGATGCTTGTCGCCCGCACGGTAATCCCCTCCTGGCGGAGGCTGCGGCCGGTGGGCCCGGCAGCGTGGATCATGGCGCCGCGGCCGAAGAGCAGCGGCATCGGCGGCCCGTGCGAGCTCACGTCCGGCTCGGCATCCAGCCCGTGGCGGTCGTTCGTCCGCCGCATGCGGGCAAGGAAGGCCTCCTGGCCCGAGCCCTCGCTGGGCTCGCCGGGCAGGAAGTCGCGGCGGCGGTACTGCGAATCCTCGTCCGCCGCGAAGTCTTCATCGTAGTCGGGGTTGGCCGACGTGTAGCGGCCCGCCACCAGGTCGCCGTGGGGGAGGTTTTCGAGATTCCACTCCAGCAAGGGCCGATAGATCGGTCCTTCGTCGGGAATCGAGAGCGTCTGGCCCGCAGCCAACTCCTCGGGGCCGATGCCCCCCTCGAAGTCGAGCATCCCGCCCGCGCCCAGGAGGAACTCGGGATCCCCCCCGGAGCCCGGGAGACGGTCTTCGTAAACCTGCCGCGCCGCCCGGCGGGCGGCATAGCGGCGGAGGAGCTCGCGCTGTTGTTCCGAGGGAGGCACGTCGAAGTCGGCTACGAGGAAGAGGTCGTCGAACTCGGGGTCATCCCACCAGGCCTCGGGAATCGCTTCCCAACGGGCCGCGTCCCGCCACCGCAACCCCTCGAGCGCGGCCGCCTCCGTGCCGGAGAGCATCTGCCGCCCGGCCAAGCGGACCAGCCCCATATCGATCGCCAGAGCCGCCAGCCCCAGGAGGACAAAGAGCATCCCCGCCACAAGCACGAGGACATAGCCGGGGCGGCGGCTGCGGCGATGGTCCAAAAAGGGGGGCATGGGGTGTTGCGCGAGACGTACTACTTGCCGTACGGGCTGCCAGTCTGCTCGTGCCGCGGCAGGTGCGGCCATTCAAAAGAGGACTATCCTTTTGATCATACCTGCTCCGGGAGCCCCGGTCGACCTCGCGCTCCCGCTGTAGAGGGGCCGCTGCCCTAAATTTGCGTGCCGGCTGCTGGCATTTCCCCCCTTCCACGGAAGCCTTTTCCGCCCGATCCGCGACCGCGCATCACTGCCTCTGGAGCGGGGGTCAAGCCCCATGGCGGGATTACCTCGCCCGCAAGCTACGCGCAAGGTTGGCAGCCGCCTCCCGAACTGCAGGCAGCGCATCAACCCGATCCACGATTTCCATGGGCAGCACGCCCGCACCGAAAGCAGCGCCGAAAATGTGCCCAAACATCGATGCGATGGTATCCGTGTCGCCGCCACATCGAACGATCTGCTCAATCGCCTCCATCACGTCCGAAGAGCGCATGGCCGCGACAATGGCCAGAGGGACAGAATCCACAACGTACCCGGACGACGCGAACCGCCTCACATACTCTTCGACGGAAGGCGACATCTGCTGCACATCCATGAGACGATCTCGCACTCGTGAATCCGGGATGGCCCGAATCAGACCCGACAGGAAGTCGTCACCGAACGGATGGCCAGCCATCGCATGACGGATGGACCGCACGATCGCCAGCGCGCCGATGTACGCCTCGTCGTTGCGGTGGGTGATACGGCATACGTCACGGATCGTCTGGCGATCGGCTGGTACGTCTGGGTCAAGGACGAACGCCAGCGGAGCGATCCGCATCGCAGCACCATTGCCTGCGGAACGTTCGCCCGTGGCGCCCACCAGCGCCCAGTGCCCGCCGGCGTCCAGTTCAGTGAGTGATTTCAGCGTACTGGCGCCCATTCCGGTGATGCGGCGGCCGCGAAACCATCGCACGAAATTGTTGGCAATGGAATCCGGATCCACGGAGCCATGTTCGACGATCGATTCGCAAGTTGCGATCGTTAGTTGCGTGTCGTCCGTCACGCGCAGCTCAGGAGGAATATGGAGATCAGCGGTCGGCGGATTGCCCTCGAAGTGGGCACCGATCGCGTCGCCGAGCGCGCCGGCGAGAAGGCAGCCATGGATGCGACTTTCCCGGGATGGTAGCGCCATCACTGTGAATTGGCTCCTATTGTCCAGCCTGCCGGCCATATCAAGTGACCCGCCCCGCCTTCCTCCCGCAGTCGGCGACCGAGCGCCACCACCGCCACAGCAGGCTGGCCGTTTTCTTTCCACGCCCTGCCGCATTACCGGCTCCTTACGGAGCAGCTATGGCTGCCTGTCCGCAGCGGCGGGCACGGGCGACTGTTCCGCAAGCAGATCCACGTAGGCTCCGGCTACCAGGTCGCTTCGCTCAAGGCCCAAAACCGACATGAGCTGTTCCGCAATGGCGATCCCCTCGGCCTCGGTCTGATCCGGCCGCAGCATCACCTCGAGCTCGACGAACTGCCCCAGCCCTGCCACCACGTCTAGGTGGATCCGGGTCCGGCCGGCCAGGAAGAGCGTCCGCGTCTTCTTCACCACCGCCTGCACCCCCAGCGCGCGGGCCAGCACCTCTTTGAGCGCGTGCGGCTCAGGCACGGGCGAGCGGACGAAGTCCGACGGCTTGGGACCGGCGGAGTCGGCCCGCGCGTACTGGATCAGCTCGCCCGCGCCGTCGCCGAACTCCCGCAGCTTGAGCCGCCCGCGGGGTACGTGGAAGAAGGTGTCCGTCTGCTCGAGCCGCACCGGCGGGCCGTCCGCAAGGCCGCCGGCTATTCCAGCCAGCGCCTCGGGGTCCGCCGCACGGGCCTTGATTTCGATGTTTCGTGCCACGTTGTCGATGCGTCCCATGGGTATCCACTCGATTGACCGTG
Source organism: Planctomycetales bacterium (assembly GCA_007119795.1). The sequence goes on from SKOZ01000092.1 coordinate 29,006, forward strand.
ATCACCCAGCACGGGCATGTGGCGCGACGGCCCTCCTATTAGGATCAATCTTCAGCCGCGTGTCCAGTTGGGCCATCACCGGGCATCAGGTGCCGGCTGACCCGGGCGACACTCCAGAAGGCAGTGCAGGGGCTGGTCGACCGCGGAAGCGGGCTGGATGGCGGCGACGTGGCACTCGCAGCTATTGCCATGCTGCCGGCGGTAGGTCTCGATGGACCGTGAGCAGGGTCTGGACGATGCGCCCCATCGAACACCTCGTCGAAGCGGGGGTCGACGCTGACGATCTGGAGCAATTGGCGATCAGCAGCTCGGGCCGGAATTCGTAGACTCCGCCTCAAAGCCGCCATGCTGCTTCGTTCTCCAGCCGTACGAGGTAGATGAAAGGCCAGCCGTGCTCGAAAGCGCGTGCCGGCTCCCAGTCGATCCGCCTCGTCCACGGAAAAAGCGCATAGCCGAAGAGGAGCAAGGAGACCGCCGCGACCACCGCCGACGCGGCTCGCAGTACAGGCCTG
>SKOZ01000025.1 GCA_007119795.1 Planctomycetales bacterium
CGTCGGCCTCGGTGAACTTCAGCGTGAGCGTGCCGGTTTCGATCGGTTGGGGCAGCGTCACCCGCTGTGGCCCATGGCCGGGCTGCAACTCGGCCGTCACGGCCGGGGCCTGCTGGAGATCGGTATAGACTTCCACTTCGAGAAAGTTCTCGTCCCACAGCCAGGCCGTGCGGCCATAATAGACGATTTCGCCCACCGTCACGGGTGCCGGCCAGGTGTAGGTGAGCGTGGAGCCGGCCGCCTGCGCCTGCGGCACGCACCACGCGCTATCCAGATCGGCCCGCGACCCCGCTTGGGGTATCCGGCCGCTGGCGGTGAACTCGCCGCGATACCGGTCGTTGAGCCGTCCACTCTCGGTGACGACGGCGTCCGGGGCCAGGTTTGGTAATTCGGCCCCCTGTCCGATGAGCGGTCCCCCGGCAGCGAATGCCAGGAGGCAGGCCATGGCGCACTTCCGGTGGGGTATCCAACGACTCATCATGTTCAGGCCTCCTGGACGGGCCGGTAATCCTCATCCGGCGACGTTTCGTGACTAATTCCCTCTCCGCGAAACCCCTGCCGGTGATCCGGAGACCGCCACCGCAACGGCCAACCCCGCCAAGGGCAATCCAAGCCGTCCCACCGCCTCGTTTTTTTTCGGGAGCCCCCCTGATCGCCTCGTGCAAATCGGTTGGGAACCGTTGCGGCTTTACGGCAGGAGCAGCTCGTCGAGCCAATCGGCCAGGGCATCGGCGCCGAGCGGTCCCTCAGGCAGGTCCGCAGCGGCGGCCGAGTACCGCTGCATGTCGACCGGTGCCTCGAGGAGGCGATCGATCCGCACCAGGAGGGCCGCCGGGGCCGCTTGATCGCGGTTGCTCGCCGCCACATCGCGCGGGCCGCGGATGCCGGCCGCGCCCGGCCGCGAGCGGGCAACGTTCGCCTCCGCATCCAGTTTCTGAAGCCGGCCGGTGAAGCTGAGGTCGAAACGTTCGTTGCCGGCGGCCGTGTTACCCCGAACCTCGATGTTCCGCAGCAGGTCCCGCCCGCCGTAGTCCATCACCGAGATGCCTCCCGCGAGGTTCCCCAGGACGAGGTTCTCGCGGACCCGTGCCGGACCTCCGCCGACCACGATCCCCGGATTGTTCCTTGCCCCCACCACGACATTCCCCTCGACGAGGTTGCCCAGTGCCGGGTCGTCGTCTGCGGCGCCGTAGACCATGATCCCCGGGCCACGGGTGTGGGTGATCCAGTTGTTGCGAATCACCCCGCCGGTGACGTTGAGCTTGAGCTGGATACCGTAACCGATTCCCGATTCGACCTGCCGGCCGTCGATCACATTTCCCTCGAAGCGGAAGTCGGTGACGGCCAGGTTTCCGTCGTGATTGCCGATATAGACGGGGGTACTGCGGCTGCCGGTGAAGGTGCAGCCGAAGACATGCAGGGCGTGGACGTCGGCGGTGTTGGCGCTCAAGTCGCCGCCGCCGCAGTCGCGGAAGGTGCAGTTCTCGATCCGTACGTGGTCGGCGCGGTCGACACGGATAGCATAGGCGTTCGTGGCGTGAAGCTCGAGGTCCCGGATTACGATGTGGCGGCCGCGGAGCCTCCAGAGGTTGTGGCCCCGTCCGGTGAACTGGACGATGGGGGGGCGGCCCTGGTCGTCGAGCCGACCCCGCAGGGTGATGGGGCGATCAGGCTCGCCCGCAAGATCGAGGATCACCGCTCGTTCGTGAACTCCGGGCAGGAAGACAAGCTCGTCCCCGGGCTGGAGACGGTTGACGGCGCGACGGTAATCTTCGCCTGGCTCGACCTCGCGACGCCTCCCTTCTCCGCGGGCCGCCGCCACCGGTCCAACGATCGCAACTGCGAGCAAGACCACTGCCGGGATGGACTTCAAGTACACGGCGATTCTCCTTTCACGTTTCCCGGGTCGGGCAGAAGGCCGACCCCTATTCTCGATTCCCGGTGCGCGCAGGGCAACCCTGGGCGGGCCCTGTCGCCACGCTGCGGTTGGGACCCTTCTGCGTTACCTTCTCCGCGACGCCCTCCCCCGACAGGCGGCCGATGGTGGTGATATAATATGGGTTTCCGGCCGCTTGCGGGCAGGATAGCCGTACCGTCGGTCCGGGAGGATCCGCCTAGCGAGTGGGAGCAGGGAGCATGTTGTCGGGCATGAGCATCGTCTGTTTCGCGGCCAGCTACGGCGTGGCCCTGATTCTGGAGATCACGCGGCTGGTTTTCCGCAGCGGGATCCGCGGAGCCCTCATGATGGCCTTCGCCGGCGCGGGCCTGGTGGCGCATACCCTCTTTCTTGCCCATCGCGCCGCGACCACGGCAGGGCTGCCGCTGTCGAGCACCCAGGACTGGTACCTGCTGGCGGCCTGGGCCTTGGCAGCGACCTACCTCTACCTGACAGCGTATCATCCCCGCACCAACGTGGGGCTCTTCCTCCTCCCCCTCGTATTAGGGCTGGTAGCTGTGGGGATGCTCCTTACCGACGCCGAACCCTTCGCCCGCGAATCGGCTTCCCGGGTCTGGGGCGTGGTCCACGGGATTTCGATCATCGCCGCCACCGTGGCGGTGTTCGTGGGCTTTGCGGCGGGGCTGATGTACGTGGGGCAGACCTGGCGGCTGAAGCGGAAGCGGCCGACCGCGGAGGGCATGCGGCTGCCCAGCCTGGAGTGGCTGCAGAAGACGAACAGCCGGGCCCTGGTCGTCTCGATGGTCTTTCTAGGCGTGGGGGTCCTTTCGGGGGCAATTCTCAACGTCATCCACCGCGGCAACCAGGTGCCGTGGCACGACCCCCTGGTGATAACCACCGTACTGATGCTCGCCTGGCTGGTGGGGGCAGTGATGCTCAGCGTCCTTTGCCGCCCGGTTCGCCACGGTCGGAAGGTGGTCTATCTGACGGTCTTCAGCTTCGTCTTCCTGGTCATCGCTCTGGCGATATGGCTCTTTTCCGAGACGCAGCACGTCGGGGGGCAGCAGGGTGCCGAAGGGAAGGCCGCGGTGGTGTGGGCGCCGAGGCCGAGCGAAGGGGGGCCCGTATGACGATCCAGGTGCTGGGTCTCAGCCACCACACTGCGCCGCTGGCGATCCGCGAGCGCCTGGCCGTGGGCAACACGCAGTTGGGCTGCGCCCTGGGGGCGCTGCGAGCGCGGTATCCGCAGATCGAGTTCGTACTGCTCTCGACTTGCAACCGCGTCGAGCTCTACGCCGCCGCGGAGCACGAAGACCTGCCTCTCGACCAGATCCTCTCGCATTTTACGGGGGGTCGTGGAGTGGACCGCGCCGCGGTCACCCCCTTTCTCAGCCACCGCGGCGAGCGGGAGGCGATCGTCCACCTCTTCTCGGTGGCCGCCAGTTTGGACAGCATGGTCGTCGGCGAGCCGCAGATCCTCGCCCAGGTGAAGCAGGCCTACGAGGCGGCCACCCTGCAAAACTGCACCGGTCCGCTCCTGCACGCCGCCTTCCAGGGGGCCCTCAAGGCCGCCCGCCGCGTGGCTACTGAGACCACGCTCCATCAGCGGAGGGTAAGCATCCCCAGCGTGGCCGTCGCCGACTTCGCCCGTTCGATCTTCGAACGGTTCGACGACAAGTGCACGCTGGTGATCGGTGCGGGGGAGATGGCCGAAGAGACCCTGCGCTACCTCCGCGACGAGGGGGTCTGCAACGTGCAGGTCGTCAACCGCAGCGACTGCCGGGCCGCGGACCTTGCCGAACGTTGGAACGGCCGAGCCCTGCCCTGGAGCCGCCTGCGCGAGGCATTGGCCGAGGCCGACCTGGTAATCAGCACCACCGGGGCCGGCGAACCGATCGTCACTGCCGCGGAGTTCGCGGGAATCGAGGCGGTCCGCTATGAACGCCCCCTGTTCATCCTCGATCTGGCCGTACCGCGAGACTTCTCGCCGACCATCGGCGAGCGGCCCGGCGTGTACCTCTACTCGATCGACGATCTGAGGGCCACCTGCGAGAAAAACCTCGCCCTCCGCGACCGGGAGCTGCCGGCGGCGAAACGGATCATCGAGGCCGAGGCCGACCGCTTCATGGCCGAAATGCATCATCGCGCCACGGGGCCGCTGATCCGGCAACTCCGCGAAGAGTGGCACCGGCCGAAAGAAGAAGAACTGGCCCGCCTCTTCCATCGCCTGCCGCACCTGGACGACCGCTCCCGGGAAGAGATCCGCCAGTCGTTCGACCGGCTACTCAACAAGCTCCTCCACCCCCCGCTGGAGTCGCTTCGCGATCATGCCCGGCACGGCATTCCCCATTCGCTGCTCGAGGCACTGGCGAAACTCTTTCGGCTCAGGGACTGACCGGCCGGCCGCAGGGAGGAGAGGCTGCGGCCGGCTCGGCATGGACGGAGCTAGGAGGCGCCTTCCTCGTCCCAATCTTCTTCGTCCTCGTCATCCCAGTCGTCTTCGTCTTCTTCATCCCACTCTTCGTCGTCCTCTTCCTCTTCCTCCTCGTCGTCTTCGACTTCCTCCCACTCATCGTCTTCGAGGTCGTCGTCTTCGTCCTCGAACTCGTCGTCTTCGTCGTCTTCGTCGTCGAATTCGTCTTCGTCGTCGAATTCGTCTTCGTCGTCGAAGTCATCCTCCTCTGGGCCGGCGACAAGCGTGGTAGACAGATGGATTTCTTCGAGAAGATCGTGGTCGTGACCTGCGGATTTCACGTCAGGCTCCTCCTCCTTCAGGGTGGATGGTTGGGGTACACTCGGTGTATCGTGACTTGACGGCACGACCTCGGGAGGGTCGCCCCGGGGCAGCGCTGCTCTGACGTCGGTGCTGCCGTTTGGGCTATCGTCGTCTCTGCGCGGAAGCTCGCCGAGGTGTTTCAGCCCGAACACCTCGAGAAACCGTTTGGTGGTTCCATACTGGAGGGGTCGCCCCAGATCGTCCGAACGGCCCACGATGCGCACCAGATCCCGATCCATCAACTGGCGGAGGATCTCGCCGCACTGCACGCCACGAATTGCTTCCACCTCGGCACGGAGCACCGGCTGTCGGTAGGCGACCACCGCCAGCGTCTCCATGGCCGGGGCAGAGAGCCGGACTTCGGCCTCGTCCGCTGCCAACCGCCGCAGCCACGGAGCGAACATCTTCCGCGTCCTGAGCTGGAATCCCCCCGCTACCTCGACGACCTGAAAGGCACAGCCCTCCTCCTCGTAGCTCCGGGCCAGCGAACGGGTCAGTGTACGCGCTTCCGTGCCGTCCGCCAAGCCGGCCAACTGGGCCAATTTTCGGCTGCCGACCGGCTCGCGTGCCAGGAAAAGTGCTGCCTCCAGCCTGGCGATTCCCGAGGGCCGATCGTCCGCAGCGGCCGCGGGCCCGGGCGCGCCTTGCAGCGGCCTGGGGCCCGCCGGCCGCCACCACAGCGCGCGATCCCGCACCGCCGCCTTGCAGCATCGCGCCCAGGGATGGCCGTAGCCGACCATCGAGCTGCAAGGCCAACGCACGAGCGAAACATCAGGGAAGGGAGGCCGCCGAGGAGGTTTCACCGGAATCGTCTTGGCCAAAACACCGGAGTCGTGGGTCGTGGTGGAATGACTCGCCGCGCCCGCGGCGGAAGGGTCCTCGCCAAGCCAACAGACTACGCCCCCAACCAAGGTCTTGGCAAGGCCCCTTATCCGGGACGCGGTACCGTCGCTTCGCCTGCCGCTGCAGAACGCCCCAACGCTCAGCGGCCGTTCCGCCAAGCCTCGACGTCGGCCAACACCCGTTCCATGGCGCGGAGGGCATCGCGGTCGCTGGCCTCGAAGCAGCGGTGGTAGTTGGCGTTGCCCCCCACGGCCACCTCGCAGTAAAATCGGAATATTCCATCGGCCCCGGGCGATTCCAGGAGGTAATAGGTGGCTCCCAGCTCCCGCAGTCGGTCCTGAACAGCTGCGAACCGGTCGCCCTCCGGCCGGGGGCCTACGCTACGCGGCGTCACGGCGGCTTGGTGGTAGTCTGCCGCGACCACGCCCCCCGGACCGCCCCACTCCGGAACCCCCCTTCCGCTGTCGGGCAATTCGGCCTGCATGGGGGTATCCCAGGATGCCGGCCTTACCCCAGTGTCGGGGTGTCCCGCGGCCCGCAGGCGGGCCAATGGTGTGGAGTCATCGGTGAACGCGGCAACATGTTCGGCCAGGGGGCAGGGCGTAGCCGTCGGCGAGGGGGCAGGAGGCGGCACCGACGGAGCGCCGCTCTCTGAACGAACGCGACCGAGAAAAGGCTCGCTTGGAGGTGCCTTTGGAAGGCACATCCCCCCTTCGCAGGGTAGGGGGGAGGCATCGTCTCCGATTGCCCCCACTCTCATGGAGTCCGGCCCCCCGATCATTGGGACACCGAAGGGCCGCCCCCCCACGCGGTCTCCGAGGTCCGGCGCAAAACTTGTCTGGCCTGCCAAATGGATCGAATCGGCGTCCGTGCGAACCCCAGCGCCTCCCGGCGGTTCCGAACCGTCGGCCGCGGCCGTCGCGGCCGGAGCCTCGAAAAGATCGAGGATCATGTCGGGCAACGACTTGCCGCAGATGGCCACGACGGGTATGGCAATCAAGAACCCCAACATCACCGCGGCGCGCAATGCGGCGGCGGTCGGCGACTGCGTAGACAAAATCGGACTCCTTTCCATGCGGTCGACGACTGGCACCGGTCCCGCTGCCCCCGGCCCACCAGCGGCTGCGAGGCTCTCCATACCTCGCGGCCCCATGGCACCCCAATCCATGGGACGCCATGATAACGGTCTGGCCTTCCGGCGGGCAACGTCAATATGGAAGGGGAGGCGGGAAAGGGGGGTGATGGGGCGGGCGATCTAGACGTCGCACCGTTCCACCGCGTCGCGGAGCGACGCCAGAGGATCGCCGGTGGGGATGAACTCCTGGCCCACGAAGCCCTCGTAACCCACCTCCAGGAGGGCCTCCATGCACGCCGGGAAGTTGATCTCCTGCGAGTCGTCCGGCTCGTTGCGCCCAGGGTTGCCGGCCACGTGGATGTGGCCGAGGAGATCTCGGTATTGGTGGATTCGGCGGATGAGGTCGCCGTTCATGACCTGCACGTGGTACAGGTCGAAGAGGAGCTTCATGTTCGGCGAGCCGACCGCCCGGCAGATGGCGGCGCAGTAGTCGACGTCGTCGCCGTGGTAGCCGGGATGACCCTTCATCGGGTGGGTGTCGTCGCGGGTGTTCAGATGCTCCAGGCAGAGGGTGATCTCCTTATCCTCGGCGTAGCCGATGATCGTCTTCAACCCCGCGACGCAGTTCTCCAGCCCCTCCTCGTCGCCGATCACCGGGGACGAGGGATCGTTCGGATCGCGGTACTTGTAACCGGTGAAGCAGATCACCCGGCGGTAACCATACTCCGCGGCCGAGTCGATCGCATCGCGGATCGCCGTAAGAACGCGGGCATGGTGTTCGCGGTTGTTGAGCCCGAAGACGAAGGGCGGGTCGGGGGCCATGTCGATCTGGGCGATGGCGTTCGTCAGGCCATACTCCTCCAGGGTGGGGTAGTCGGCCGAGTCCACGAGTTCCACGGAGGTGACCCCCAGATCGCGGGCCACCTGGCAGGTCTCGGCGAGACTCCAGTGGGGCTCGAAGCACCACTCCACGATCGACTGCTTGATGCGGCCCCTGCGGACGGCCGGCCCGGCCTGCACCGCCTCCTCGCCGGCCCGCGCCGCGCCGGCGGCGATTCCCGCCGCCCCCGCCACTGCCAGTGAGGCCGTCTGCCGGAGCATCCGCCGCCGGCTCCACCCACCATCGATGCCACTGCCGTCCGTCCGAGGATTGGGATTCATCGTCGACCCTTTCGTCAGTTCACTATTGCTGCATACCAGAAGTATTCCATACACCAGGGCGCCGCCCCCCTGGGCGGCGCACCTCTAGCGACCGTCGGCACCCAGGCTCCGATCCCACTGGGGCAGCGGCCCGCCGTCCTCGTCCAGCATTTCCGTGGCCCAGAGTACGGCGCGGGCCAGGGTATCGAGAAAGACCGGGTCGCCGACGGCCCGGTTGTCGTGGCCGATCGTGGTGCCGAAGACCCGCGCCTTGCCGTACTGGTGGGTCCAGTGGGTGATGTGCCGCCTCCCCGTATCTTCGCCGTAGCAGTCGGCGAGCGGGACGATGCCTGGGCTGACGTCCTCGATGATGTACAGCTCGACGGTCGCCGGCTTCCAGGTCTCGCCGAAGTCCCGCATGATCGGGTGATCGGGGGCGAGGTTGCGAAGCTCGCGGGGGCGGTTCGACTCGTGGCGCCGCGAGACCACGCCCGCGAATTCGTGCCACTGGTCCGAGTCGCGAAGACTGTGGAAGGTGTTGTGGATGAGGATCGCCGGAACCCCCGAGTCGCGATGGGCGTCGGCAATGCGGGCGGCCACGGAGTCGTGGTCCGGGATGTTCGTCAGACCGTGGCTGTGGATCACGATGTCGAAACCTTCGATCCAGCTCTCCTCCCGGAAGCGCGTGGGCTCGAAGTCGGCGCGGTTGCCGGCTTCGTAGTCGATGGTCACGTCGACGTGGATCCGCTCGCTAAGGCCCTCGGCGATCAGGTCCTTCTGCGTGTCGAAGTCGTGCCAGCCCCCTCCGGTGACGAAGAGGACGCGGATCGGTTCGACCGGCTCCTCGGCGCGGGCGATACCGGCCGACACGGCGGCGGCGGCGAGGACGAAGAGCGAGAGTCCAAGGAGTTGCTTCATATCCGGCTCCTGATGCGGGGTTTCGCTGTGGGAAGGACCATCCCATTCTCGCACACCCGCCGGGCATGTCAACTTTCGGCCGCATCGTCCCACCCGCCGCCATCCGGCGGTTCAGACCGGCCCTCCGCGGTCTTCAGCGACCCGCGAGCCGGCTGAAAGCCGTTCCAGGTCGTCGAAGAACGCGGGATAGGTCTTGGCGGTGCAGCCCGGATCGTGGATCACCACGCCGGGAACCCGCAGGCCGACCAGCGCGAGGCTCATCGCCATGCGGTGGTCGTCGTAGGTGTCGATATCAGCCCCGCGCAGTGGACCGGGTGTGACGGCAAGGCCGTCCTCGTATTCACCGATCGTGGCCCCCAGCTTGCGGAGCTCGGCAGCGAGGGCGGCGATGCGGTCGGTCTCCTTGTGGCGGACGTGGGCGACGTTGCAAATCCGCGTCGGCCCCTCGGCGAAAAGGGCCACCGCAGCCAGCGTCTGCACCGTGTCGCTGATGGCGTTCATGTCCACCTCGATGCCTCGCAGCGGCCCGCCGGCAACGGTGACGGCATTGGCACCGCAAGCCACCCGGCAGCCCATGGCACGGAGGCATTCGACGAACGCCACGTCCCCCTGGAGACTCTGCGACGAGAGGCCGGCGACGGTGACTTCGCCCCCGGTGATTGCCGCGGCGGCGAAGAAGTAGCTGGCCGCCGAGGCATCGGGCTCGATGGCATAGCGGCAGCCGCGATACCGCTGCGGAGCGATCACGAAGCGGCCCAGTTCCTCGTGAGTGACGCGGACTCCGAAGGCCTCCATCACCGCCAGCGTCATGACCACGTAGGGCTTGGAGACGAGCTCGCCCGCCACGCACAGCTCCACCGTCCCCTCGGCACACGGGGCGGCCATGAGGAGGCCGCTGAGGTATTGGCTGGAGATGCTGCCGGCCACGCGGGCACGGCCGCCCGGCAAGCCGGCGGCCTCGACGACCACCGGCGGGCAGCCGTCGCCCCGCTCGCTGCGGACCGTGCCGCCGAGTTGGGCGATGGCGTCGAGCAGGTCGCCTAGGGGTCTCTCGTGCATTCGCGGCGTGCCGCTGAGGCGGAATCGCCCCCGGCAGGCCGCCAGCGCGGCGGTAAGGAAGCGAATCGTGGTCCCGCTGTTGGCCACGAACAGTTCGGCTTCCTTACTGGGGATGCGCCCCCCGCACCCCCTGACCTCGATGGCAGCCGAAGCCGGATTGTGCGCTACGGCGACGCCGAGCTGCTTCAGCGCCGCCACCATCACCCGCGTATCCTCGCTATCGAGAGCCCCGAGGAGTGCCGAGTGGCCTTCAGCCAGCGCGGCACAAAGGAGCGCACGGTTGGTAATGCTCTTCGAGCCCGGCGGGCGGACGGAACCGCGAATGGGGCCGGTGGGGCGGATTTCCAGCGTCTCGGGCACGGCAGGTGGGATTTCCGGGGAGCCTGTGGCAGAAGGAGACGACCGATTCCGCAGTATATCGCAGCCTCCGCCGCCGGGGGAGGGGCGGGAAGACAAGGATGGCCTGCACACCGGCCTGCGGGGCCTCGGTCCGTGAAAGGGCCGGCGGGGGGAAACGCGGGGGGTCAACGATGAGCAAGGTGCGAGTTCCTGACCGATCCCGATCGCTGCGCCGTGGAGGGGAAAGCGGTTGCATTCCTCCTGAGCCTGGTTAGTCTGGAAAAGAGACGGTGGGCGAAATCAATCTGAACGGCACCTGGGTCAAAACGATGCATTGGCGACGGGCGTTGCGGCTGGTTTGCGGCGGTGTGGCGGTGTTGATCGCGGCAGCCTCGGCGGGTGAGGCAGCGGCAGGCAGTGCGAGAGTCTACTGCCCATCAACCGCACTGCGGTGTGAAGTGCGGGCACCACGAGTCTACGTGGCCGCCTACTATCGGCTGCCCTACCGCTATCGGAGACCCTTGCGCGTTGGCGGCGTCGTGCTCGTCTGTGCCGCGCGCTGTCCCGAGGCGGCACTTCCGGCGGTGGAGCAGCCGCCCCTGGCACCCGAGCCCGTGCTGATTCGCAACCCCTATGCCGATTCGGAGGCAGGGGAAATCCCCGGAATCCAACCCCTGAGGATCCGCAATCCGTACGTCGACGAGGCAGACGACCCACCTGCCGAGCCCTCGCCCTCCGACGAGCCGTCTCCTATTGACGAACCACGCTCCGACGAACCGGTTCCTACCGAGGAGCCGCCCGCAGAGGAGCTGCCCGTGGAGGAGCCGTTCGCCGAGGAGTCAGCCGCCGACGAACCACCCGCAGACGAACCACCCGCAGACGAACCACCCGCAGAGGAGCCGCCCGCCGAAGAGCCGCCCGCCGAAGAGCCGCCCGCCGAGGAGTCAGCCGCCGACGAACCACTCGCCGAGGAGCCGCCTCCTACGGACGAAGCGCTTGGCGACGAGTCGCCTCCTGCTGAGGAGCCGCCCGCCGACGATGCGCCTCCGGCGGAGCCGTCGCCGGAAGGGCCATCTCCCCCTGACGTGCCCGCCGTGCCCGAGTCCGATCCCGTAGAGGACGCTCCGTAGTGCGAGCGTCGCCGGTCATCGCAGCACGGGGCGACAAGCTGCCGCGGGCGACCTAAGACGTGGCCCGCCACATGGCCGGGTCGGCGGGGAAATGGGCATCGAACTTCACCCCCTTGCGAGGTTCGGTCATCCAGGGCTCGACGGCGTCGCGCCACTTGGCATAGTGGGGCGTGGCCTTGTGGGCCTCCATGCCGGCGGCGTCGCGGTAGACCTCGTAGAGGATGAAGCGGTCGGGGTCGTCCCGCTGCTGGAGGACGTCGAACCGCAGGTTTCCCGGCTCCGCAATCGTCTCCTGGGCGTTCTCCAGCGAGGCCGTCAGGAAGTCGTCGCGGTGCTCCGGCTTGACATGGACGTGGACCAGGACGACGAACATGGATTGGACTCCTTTCGCAGGGTGAGAAGGACGGGACTCTCGGGCCGGCAGGGCTCCCGTCGCCGGCAGCTCGCAACGGGCGTCTGAGCGGGGAAGCCGATCTGGGACCTTCGCGCCGCACACTCGATACGGGGGGCCTGCCCCTCGTTTCTCTAGTGGCGTCGCTCGGGCGAGAAGCGGCCGCACCCTGACGAATGCCGGCATCGCCCAGTATATGTAGCCACCGCCGCAGCCGCCACACTCTCGGCGGGCACTAGGCGTGGGCATCGAGCCCGGCGTCGATGGTGAACAACTGGCCGGTGATTTCCAGCACGAGGGGGAAGACGGCCGCAGCCTCCGCACCCAGTTCGGCCGCCGTCTTCTTCAGGCAGTCCCCGTCGCGCCCGGCAATCACCACGCGCGCTCCCTCGCGCACCAGCACTTCGGCAATGCCGCGACCGATGCCGCGGCCGCCAACGGTGACGATACAGACCGGACCCCGATTCTGCGACGACATGTTGATTTCTCGTCAGGGGGCTGCGGTGATGGGGTCCTCGATCGTTGTGGGCGAGTGGCCCTCCGGCCATGGGCGGATCACGCTCGCCCGGATCGTCCGCCGCGGGAGCTGGGGCACCTTCGGGGCACCGCTGAGGCTCCGATTGGACCTCCCGACCCGGGAGACGGGGACCTTCCCTCGGTATCACCCACCAAATACCCCTCTGGAGACGCATTCCTGATCGGCAAGCCGCACCGCCTGCCGACACGAGTGTCGAACGAGGCGCGTACCGCGGGGTGGTGGCATGGGGGTGTTGCACCGCAGATAATGGAAGCGGCTGGCGCGGGAGGGGACGCTCGGCAGGACCTTGCGATCCGGCGCCTCGAGAGCGCGGTCACGGTGGGGCTGTCTCCCGACTCGGGAATCCTTTGCCATGATGATGAAAACGCCGGACTGGAGAGCTGCCCGGTCCCCCGTATTGAGCCCGAGTCCCGCCGAGAGCTGAGCGTGCCAGACCATTTGCCGGAAACCGAGGCGCCCCTCCTCGAGGCGCGGCACGTGGGCAAGGCCTTCGCCGGCGTTCAGGCCCTCGCCGACGTCTCCCTGACGCTCCAGGCCGGCCAGGTCCACGCCCTGATGGGCGAGAATGGGGCGGGCAAGTCCACGCTGATGAGGATCCTCGCCGGGTTGCACCCGCCCGACGCGGGGGAGATTCTCCTGAGCGGGCGCCGCGTCGCCGTCCGCTCGCCGCATGAAGCGATGCGCCTGGGCATCGCCATGATCCACCAGGAGCTGATGCCGATCCCCGACCTCACCGTGGCCGAGAACGTCCTGCTGGGCCACGAGCCGACCCTCCCGCTGCTCGGTTGGATCAACCGCCGCGCGCTGCGGGAGGAGGCGCGCCGCCTGCTGGGCCTGCTGGGAGCCGAGCTGCCCGTCCACCGTCGGATGCGGGGGCTGAGCGTGGCGCAGATGCAGACCGTGGAGATCGCCAAGGCCCTGGCCTGCGACGCCCGGATCGTCATCATGGACGAACCGACCGCGGCCATTTCCGACCGCGAGGTCGAAGCCCTCTTCCGCGTGATTGCCGCGCTCAAGGAGCGAGGTGTTGCCATCGTCTACATCACGCACCGGATGGGCGAGGTGTTCCGCATCGCCCAGACAGTGACCGTCCTGAGGGACGGCAGGCACGTGGGAACCTATCCGGTAGGCGAGCTCGACGAACGGCGGCTGATCGCCCTGATGGTGGGCCGCGAGCTGAATGCGGTCTTTCCGGCTCCTGCGGCGAGCCGGGGCAGCGTGGCGCTCTCGGCCCAGGGCCTGGGGCGAGCCGGGGCCTTCCGCGACGTCTCCTTCGAGGTCCGGCAGGGCGAGGTCCTGGGGCTGGCGGGCTTGATGGGGGCCGGACGGACGGAACTGGTCCATTCCCTCTTCGGCCTGATGCCCGCCGACACGGGAACGATCCACATCCACGGGAAGCCGGCGCGCATCCGCTGCCCGGCCGACGCCATCCGCCACGGCATCGGCCTGGTCACCGAGGACCGCAGCGAATACGGACTGGTGCCCGCGATGAACGTGCGGCAGAATATTACTTTATCCACCCTCCGCGCCTGTTCGCTGGGGCCGCTGATTCGCCGTTTGCGAGAGGCCCGGTTGGCCGACGCGAGCATCCGCGGTCTTGCCATCCGCACGTCCGGGTCGGGACAGGTGGTGAGTCAGCTAAGCGGCGGCAACCAGCAGAAGGTGGTCATTGCGCGGACCCTGCTGTCCGGGCCGCAGATCGTCATTCTGGACGAACCGACGCGGGGGATCGACGTGGGTGCCAAGATCGAGGTGTACGGGATCATCGCGCGGCTCGCTCGGGAAGGAAAGGCCGTGATCCTGATCTCGTCGGACCTGCCCGAAGTGCTGTCGATGAGCGACCGTGTGCTGGTCATGCGCGAGGGTAAACTCGCCGCCGAGCTCGATCCCGCCCGCACGTCCCAGGAAGAGGTGCTCGAACATGCCATGCCCGCCTGATGCCCGCCCGGCTCGCCCGTCCCCACTGCTGGAGGTCCTCAGGCCGTACCTCCAGAGTCTCGGCATCGTGATGGCGCTGGTCGTGATCGGCGTCTACCTTTCCATCATGACACCGACCTTCCTCACCACGAGCAACCTCATCAACGTGGCCCGGCAGATCTCGATCAACGGCATCCTGGCGGTAGGGGTTACCTTCGTCTTGCTCACCGGGGGGGTCGATCTGTCGCTCGGTTCGGTGGTAGCGCTCACCGGTGTGGTGGCTGCCAGTTTCGCCCACCCCGATGGCTATCCGGTTGTGGTACCCATCCTTCTGGGCATCCTCGCCGGTGCCGCCTGCGGGGCCACCAACGGAGTTTTTGTGGCCTGGGGGAGGGTGGCCCCCTTCATTGCCACCCTGGGGATGATGACCGTGGCTCGCGGGCTGGCCCTCTTGTTCAGCGGCGGGAGGCCGGTCTCCAACATGGGGCCCGCCATGACGCGGATCGGTGGTGAGGTCGCGGACATCCCCATTCCCGTCCTGATCCTCGGCGGCGTGGCGGCCGCCTCGTGGCTCTTTCTCACCCAGACGCGGCTGGGCCGCTACGTGTACGCCGTGGGCGGCAACGAGAACGCCGCCCGCGCCGCGGGCATCTCGGTCGGCCGCGTGAAAATGTTCGCCTACACGCTCTGCGGCGCCATGGCGGGCCTGGCGGGCATTGTCCTCGCCGCCCGCATCACCACCGGCCAGCCCAACGCGGGTGTTGCTTACGAGCTGGACGCCATCGCGGCCGTCGTGATCGGCGGCACGAGCCTCTCGGGCGGTATCGGTGGCGTGGGCGGTACGCTGCTGGGCGCCCTGCTCATGGGTGTGATCAACAACGGCCTCGATCTGATGAACGTCTCCTCGTATTACCAGCAGATCGTCAAGGGGTGCATCATCGTGGGTGCCGTCTGGCTCGATCGAAGAAACAAGCCGTAAGGAACAGGACATGAAGCGGATCGGTGCATTTCTCTCCCTGGCAGCCGTCCTCGTCTGCGGCTGCGGCGACGCCCATCGGGACCCTGGCGACTCCCGGCCGGTCATCGGCGTCTCGCTGCTGAACCTCTCCTCGGAGTTCATCGTCATGATCGACCGGGCGATGCGCGAGCGGGCCGAGGAGCTGGACGTAACGCTGCTCGTCTACGACGCCCAGCGGAGCGCGGAACGGCAGATCCAGCAGACCGAGACCTTCGTCGCGCAGAGGGTCGACGCCATCCTCCTCAATCCCTGCGAGGTGGAGGCGAGCTCGCCCGCCGTGGACAAGGCGCTGGCGGCGGGCATCCCCATCGTGAACGTCAATTCCGAAACCCGCTCGACGCCCACGGCGTTCGTCGGGTCCCGCGACGAGGAGTCCGGGGAACTGGCGATGGAGTACATCGCCCAGCGGCTGGGCGGAAAGGGCGGGGTGGTCATGATGCAGGGCTACATGGGCCAGGCAGCCCAGATCCGCCGCGCCGCCGGCGCCCGCGAGGTGCTCGCCCGATACCCCGGACTGCGCCTCCTGGCAGAGCAGACCGCCGAGTGGGATCGCGCCCAGGCCATGACGCTCATGGAGAACTGGATCCAGTCGCACGGCAGGAACATCGAGGCCGTCTTCGCGCAGAACGACGAGATGGCCATGGGTGCGCTGCTGGCGATCGAACGCGCGGGGCTCAAGGACGAGATCGTCGTCGTCGGCGTGGACGCCATCGCCGACGCCTTGCAGGCCGTCCGGGACGGACGGCTGGATGCCACGGTGTTTCAGGACGCCGTTGGCCAGGGCCGCACCGCCGTCGAGACGGCGGTGCGCATCCTCAACGACGAACCCTTCGAGAGCGAGGTCTTCATCCCCTTTCAGTTGGTGACCCGGGAGAACGTCGACGAGGTCACGGCAGGCGGCCTCTGATCGAAATGCCGGCCGTGCCCGCCGGCCGAATGCCGATCCGGAGGGGAAGACCACCCGAGGACGCCTGCGGCGCTGCGTCCCCCTCAGACCTCGGCGATCGTCTTGTCGTAGAAGTCGACGTAGTTGTCTCGCTGGTCGCTGGCCCGGGCGGCCATGGCAGTGCGGGGGTGCATGTTGAGCTGCCCGGTGATGTTGTATTGCACGTAGGGGCCCCACTCCACCGTCTCCCGCAACGGTTCCAGGTAGTCCTGCACGAGGGCGTAAAGGGGGCGGATCTTGAACTTGGGGTTCCGCAGGAATCCGATGAGCAGCTCCATCGGGCAATTGCCGGCGCCGCGGCCCAACCCGGCCATCGAGGCGTCGGCGAGGTTGGCCCCGTGGATGATCGCCTCGATCGTGTTGGCGAAAGCGAGTTGCTGGTTGTTGTGGGCGTGGATGCCCACCCGCTTGCCGGTCGCCTCGCCGTAGGAGAGGTATTTCTTGACGAGGATCTCGACCTGCTCGCTGTAGAGGGAGCCGAAGCTGTCGACCACCACGAGGGTGCTGGCGGGCGTCTCCGCGAGCAACTCCAGGACCTGTTCGATCTCCGTCTCCTTGGCCTGCGAGACGGCCATCAGGTTGGCGGTCACCTCGTAGCCCTTCTCGGCGGCGTCGCGGATCATGTCCACCGCCTCGGCGACCTGGTGGACGTAGAAGGCCACGCGGATGGCATCCAGCACGCTCTTGTCCTTGGGCAGGATGTCGCTCCGCCAATCGCTCTTGCCTGCATCGGCCATCGCCGTGAGCTTCAGCGGGGTCTGGTTCTCGCCCACGATGCGGCGGATGTCGTCCTCGTCGCAGAACTTCCAGGCCCCGAACTGGTCGCGGGCGTGCAGCTTCTTCGAGGCCTTGTAGCCGATCTCCATGTAGTCGATGCCCGCAGCCACGCAGGTCTCGTAGACCGCCTTGACGAAGCCGTCCTCGAAATGATGTTCGTTGATCAATCCGCCGTCGCGGATCGTGCAGTCGAGGACCTGGAGCTCAGGGCGATAAGTGATCCAGGGGGCGGTCACGGGCGCTTCTCCTGACGATGGGGGTGGGGGCTCGGTTCCAGCGGCTGGCGGGCCGCGCTTCAATTGTGGGATATACTCTGCGGCGTGCGGGCCGATTTGCCGTCCTAGGTGGGCAAAACGTCCGGGAGTCGAGTGGAGGCCGCCTGCTGAGGCCGGGTGCGGCCGGCACGACCGCGATCATCGTTCGTTCCGCGCGGAGCGCGCCGATCGTGGCAGATGTCTGTCCATCGAGCTTGGCTCTCAGTCTGTCGGCTCACTCGGGGGCTGTCAATTGGCAAGCCGCGGGCGCGCCGGGCCCGCGGGCGATCCGAAAGACGCCCCCCCCGAAGGCGGGTGGCGACCGTTTTTTTGCGAACCGCTGCCACCCATCTCGTAACCTTTAACTGATACCCGGTCCATTTGTTTCGCGCCAAGGAAACGACAAACCCCGCCGTCTCCATCCGGCGGGGCGTGGTCGTTCAGAACGTCGGCAGATGCTCGACTCGACACTGTGTGGCAAGCTTCTTGGCAGCGCGCTTCTGTTCCCCCCGCGAGCCATCGAAATAGACGTTGGCGTGTGCCGTATTATCAGGACGGTTCGGATCCGGCTCGTGCCTGGCGTCAAACCCAATAGACCGCGCGCTGCCACAGCAAAACGACACAACCCCGCCTTCAGGCCTCCCTAGGATTGTCTGCTCATCGGGCGAATCCATCTTAGTCCATTCTACCGGGAAGTTTTGCTGCATGGTGGCTCCATTGGCATTCGCGACTGGGAGGTGGTCCGGACGAGGGCAGCCTTCTCAGCCGCTCGGGGCTGGACAATTCCCGCCACCCTGTGTTCTCGGCGGATCCGCGGCTCCCGCTGGCAATTACTGACCGGAGATCCGCACCTACTCTGTGGCGGGGGGCGAGCCCGCCACAAGCAACGGAGACCGACGTGTTCCTCTCGCGGGTCGCCGACCGCAATTGCCCTCTTCCGGCGAACCCGCCGCGCTCGAAGTGCCTCCTTCGCTCAGGCCCCTCGCGCCGCACTGCCCGGCCTGAGCCAGGCCGGAACGATGGCAGCCCGCGGGAAATCCCCGCTTGAACTCTCGAAAGCAACCGCGTATCTTATATAGGTTTACGAGTCCCCCCACCCTTTGGAGGTGTCACCCGTGGCGATGGCGTCCAAGAAATCCAGCGCTCCGGTCCCACAGCCTGCGACTCCCCCTGTCATCCCTCCGCAAAGCGAGCCCGTCACCGGCGCCGATGTGGTGGTGCAGAGTCTCGTCAACCATGGTGTGGACACTGTATTTGCCTATCCCGGCGGCGCCAGCATGCCGCTCCACCAGGCGCTGACCCGGTTTCGCGACAAGATCCGGGTGGTCCTCCCCCGCCAGGAGCAGGGCGGCGGATTCGCGGCGCAGGGCTATGCGCGCAGTACAGGGAAGATCGGCGTGTGCATGGCCACCAGCGGGCCCGGGGCCACGAATCTCGTCACGGCCATCGCCGACGCCAAGCTGGACAGCATTCCCATGCTCGCCATCACCGGGCAGGTGGGCACGGCGGTGATCGGCTCCGACGCCTTCCAGGAGACGCCCATCGTCGAGGTCTGCCGCTCCGTCACCAAGCACCACTATCTGGTCACCGACCCGACCGACCTGGCTCGCGTCGTCCGCGAGGCCTTCCACATCGCTACCACGGGGCGGCCGGGGCCGGTTCTCATCGACCTGCCCAAGAACGTACAGCTCGCCCAGGTGGTCCCCGACTACCAGTGCCCGATGCAGCTTCCCGGGTATCACGTCGGCAGGCGCCGCGCCACCCCCCAGCAGGTCCTCGCCATCGCCGCCGCAATCCGCAAGGCGAAGCGCCCCGTGATCTACGCCGGCGGCGGCGTGATCGCCGCGGGGGCCAGCGAGGAGCTTCGCGAGCTGGTGGCCAGAACGGATATCCCGGTGACCATGACCATCATGGGCTTGGGAAGCTTCCCCGGCGACGACCCCCGCTCGCTGGACATGCTGGGAATGCACGGCAGCGTCTACGCGAACTACGCCGTCAACGAGTGCGACCTCCTCCTGGCGCTGGGAGTCCGCTTCGACGACCGGGTGACCGGCAAGGTGAGCGAGTTCGCCAAACACGCCACGGTCGTCCACGTGGACGTCGACGACTCGGAGATCAACAAGGTCAAGGCCGCCCACATCCCCGTGGCCGGTGACGTGAAAGAGGTCCTGGCCGACCTGAACAAGGTGGTCGAACCGCCCGACAACGACCTCTCCGAATGGCACAAGCGCATCGACGCCTGGAAGACCGCCGACCCCTTATCCTATAACGAGGAGTATCCCGGCATCCTGCCCCAACACGCGATCCACGAGCTCTCGCGGCTCACCCGCCACCGCGACACGGTCATCACCGTGGGGGTGGGCCAGCACCAGATGTGGGCGGCCCAGTTCTACAAGTTCCGCCGGCCGCGGCGGTGGCTCTCGAGCTCCGGGCTGGGGACCATGGGCTTCGGCCTCCCGGCCGCCATGGGAGCCAAGGTGGCCAACCCCGATGCCCTGGTCGTCGACATCGACGGCGACGGCAGCTTGCTGATGAACGTTCAGGAGATGGCCACCTGCCACTGCGAGAAGATCCCCGTCAAAGTCATGCTGTTGAACAACATGCACCTGGGAATGGTCGTGCAGTGGGAGGACCGCTTCCATGCCGCCAACCGCGCCCACACCTACCTGGGCCCCATCGACCACCCGGAGGCCGTCGGCCAGGGCGACGGGATCACACCCCAAGTCCGCTATCCGGACTTCGTGTCCGTAGCCCGCAGCTTCCTCTGGCAGGCCCGCCATGTCCGTGAGAAGGACGAGTTGACCGAGGCGATCACTGAGATGATCGCCGCCGAGGGACCGTTCCTCCTCGAAGTCCAGGTTCCCTACCAGGAACACGTACTGCCGATGATTCCCTCGGGCATGACCGTCCACGACCTCATCCGCCGGTAGTGGTTTCGGTGGGCAGGCAGCATCGTCAATCGTCTTCCCCAGCTCGCGCCGCCCCCTGTTCCCGGAAACGACGTTCGGAAGGGGAGGAGAGGGAGGGGGGGCGAGGTAGCATGGGTCGCGGCAGGTTCTCGAAGAGGTGCTCAGGGCACGACCCGCGGCAACGCGAATACCGCCAGCCGGCGATTTCCCGTCACCCCTCTTCGGCCAGGCGGGCGCCGTCGAGTACGACCGAGAATCCCAGGTCTTCGATCATGCGATAATCCTCTTCCGCGGGCTGGCCCTCTGTCGTCAGATAGTCGCCCACGAAGATCGAGTTGGCCGCATAGAGACCGAGTGCCTGGAGGTTCTTCAGGTGCGTCTCGCGCCCCGCGGCGATCCGCAGCTCACAGCGGGGAACCGCCAGCCGCAAGAGCGCCAGCGCCTTCAGGCAGTAGACCGGGGTCAGCCGCGCCGGGCCCTCGAGGGGAGTCCCCGGAATGGGATTGAGGAAGTTCAGCGGCACGGCCTCGGCCTCGAGCTCGGCCAGCGTGAGCGCCATGTCGACGACGTCTTCGTCCTCTTCGCCGAGACCGACGATGCCACCGCAGCAGAGCTCGAGCCCCGCCTCGCGGGCCACCCGCAGTGTGGCCAGGCGGTCGTCGAAGCTGTGCGTCGAGCAGATGGTGGGGTAGAAGCGGCGGCTGGTATTGAGGTTGTGATTCACGCGGTCCACCCCCGCGGCCTTCAGCCGCGCCGCCTGGCCGGCATCGAGCAGCCCCGGCGAGACGCAGATGCTCAGCGGGTACTGCCCCTTGATCTGCGGCACGATTTCGCACAAGGCGTGCATCTCCCGCGGCGTGGGGCTGCGGCCGGAAATGACGATGCAATAGGTCTTCGCCTGCCGTTCGGCCGCCAGGCGGGCCCCATCGAGGACCTTCTCCGCCGAGAGGATGTTGTACTTGGGGATCTCCGCCCGCGAGATCCGCGACTGCGAGCAATAGCCGCAGTCCTCCGGACAGATGCCGCTCTTGGCGTTGATGAGGAAGTTGAGGTGCACGCGGCTGCCGAAGTGGCGGTAGCGGATACGGTACGCGGCCGCAAGCAGGTCGAGCAACTCCTCCGCGCCGCTGCGGAGCACCGCAAGGCCCTCCTCGCGGGTGAGGCCGTGGCCGGCCAGAACCTGCTGGGCGAGGGTGTGCCATCGGCTTTCGGCGGGCGGCGCGGCCGAAGGGATGGGGGGACGTCGAGGATCGTGGACCGAGAAAGTATTCATGCAGGCGTCGCGGGGGCGTTGGGAGGCGGCGCAGTCAGAAAGACACATATTCTAGCGGCAACGAACCGGGGACGAGAAGGGGCCTGCCGCTCCGTTGCCGCAGCGCGTTCGGGATCAACGGGCCAGCCCCCGCTGGGCGGCCACGTCGCGGAGGCGGATTTCGATCCAGCGCATGAGGCCGTAGGCGGTCGGCCAGTGGAGGCCCATCCCCAGGATCAGGACAATCGCCACCGCCAGCGAGAGCATCTGCCCCTCGACGAGGTGGAAGACCAGATTGACGAAGACCGCGCCCTCGACCAGGACCGCGGATAGGAGGGTTATGTTGAAGTAGACTCGCGCCAGGCGGAAGGCGTCGCGCTCGATCCCCTCGGGCGGGCGCTCGGGGGACGAACCCGCGCCAGCCCGCACGCCGGGCGGGTCCTTCCCTTCGGCTACGGCTTTCACGCCTCGGGCGATGAGCGTCGAGCGGAGCACCAGGCGAGCGCCGAGGGTCATCACGGCCACGAACAGCCCCACGAGGCTGAGAACGGGGGTGGCGGCCTCGTCCGCGACGGCCTCCTCCGGGCCCCGGCCGGCGGCCATCACCATCGCCACCGTGAGAAAGACCACGCAGCCGAGGATCAGCGAGGCGACGAGGATTTGGAGCATCCGCACCATCGCGGACATCTGCGGTGTGGGTTCTTCGTACATCGGTCCCCCCCTGTCAGGTCATTCGTGCCATTCGTGCTCCTGCCGGTCCGTCGGCCCGCGGCCGATCGTCTCGGCAGCACGCGCCCCGGCGGTTATTCGCCGATGACCTTGACGAGCACCCGCTTGGGGCGGCGGCCGTCGAACTCGCCGTAGAAGATCTGTTCCCAGGGGCCCAGGTCGAGCTTGCCGTCGGTGACGGCGACGACGACCTCGCGGCCCATGATCTGCCGCTTGAGGTGGGCATCGCCGTTGTCCTCACCGGTGCGGTTGTGGCGGTAGCGTTCGGGCGAGGGGTCGAAGGGCGCCAGCCGCTCGAGCCACTCCTTGTAGTCCTCATGGAGCCCGGGCTCGTCATCGTTGATGAAGACGGAGGCCGTGATGTGCATGGCGTTGCACAAGACGAGTCCCTCGCTGACACCGCTTTGCGACACCGCCTTCTCCACTGCCGCAGTGATGTTCACGAAGTCCATCCGCCGGCCGACGTTCATCGTCAGGTACTGGGTGTGGGCAAGCATCGTTCCGGACCTCGATACGCGGGAGAAAGGGGGACGCACCGGCTGCGCCTCCGGCCGCTTTCGGACCATTGTATCGGCGCTCCCCCAGCATGGGGAAGGGGGTGAAGTAGTGGCTGGTGGCTGGTACAAGTCTCGTTGCGAAGGTGCAAGGTGGCTCTTGAACCGGAAAGAAGGAGCGACACAGAGGAGAGGAATGGGGCAGAAGAATTATGCGGCTGCCGCTTCTCCGCGCGCCTCGGGCGCGTCACCAGCCACCAGCCACTAGCCACTACTCCACCGGGGGCGGAGCACGCGGCAGCCGATCGCAGTCAGTGCGGCCTCGATGCGGCGGAAGGCGGCCTCGTCGGGATAGGTCCCCACAATGGCCCCGCCGGAACCGGCGAACTTGGCCGTTCCCCCCGCGGCGCGGGCCCGCTCGATCATCTCCACGTGCTCCCGGGGGAGGCGGCAGATGGAACGGCGAAGATCGAAATTGGCATCCATCAGAGCGCCCAGCCGCTCCGCCTCCCCGCGGAGCAGGGCCTCGCGAGCTTCCTCGGCCAGGGCGGCGAACCGCCGCATCGCCTCGACCACCGCCGGCTCGCCCGCCTGGAAGCGGGCTCGAAGATTGCTGTGGAAGACCTCCGTAGGCTCGCTCACCTCGGCGCTGAAGGCCAGGTAGATCGGCGGTAGCAAGGCCATCTCGAGCGGCTCGTAGCGGCCATGCATAAGGCCGCACCGCTCCACCATCTGCTCGGGAGCGAAGTCCATGTAGGTCAGCCCGTCATAGACTTGAGCCACTCGATCCTGCAGACCGGCGGCGATGCCCAACTCCTCCGCCTCCACGGCCAGGGCCAGCGAGGGCTGCACCTCGCGGGGGATATTCACCCCGTAGAACTCGATCAGGCAGCGAAGCGTGGCCACGATGATGGCGCTCGATCCGGCCAGACCGACCTGGCGGGGAATGTTGCTGTCGTAGCGGACGGAAAAGGTTCGATCGTGAAGGGGGATCTGCTGCCGGCGGCAGTGCTCGACAAACCTCTTGATCGTCGCCTTCACCAGGCGGATGCCGCCGTAGTAGCCGTGGAGCTTCACGTCCCGGTAGAGGTCCTCCACCGAGCGGAAGCGGACCTGGTCGAGACGGCTGATGACGATCTCGACCTCATCCCACTCGTAGAGTACCACTTCGGCGAAAAAGTCATCGAAGGCTGCGGAGATGGTCTTGCCGCCGTAGCCGTCCGAGGGGTTGCCGACGAGGCCGGCGCGGGCGCGGGCCCGTTTGCGGATCAGCAGCATGACGCCCCCTTTACTGGTCTTTGAGCAGCCGCGTCAGGGAGTCGCGGAGCTCGTCGCCGTGCTGCCCGTCGGCCAAGGCGAAATCGAGGAAGGCCTCGAAGTAACTCTGGAAGTTGCCGATGTCGAAGCGCCGTTCGTCCGAGGACAGGCGGATGCCGAGCACCTTATAGCCGTCGCGGATGAGCATGCGAATGGCATCGGTAAGCTGAATTTCTCCCCCCTTCCCCGGCGGCGTCTTTTCCAGGTAGTCGAAGATCGCCGGACTCATCACGTACCGTGCCGCCACCGCCAGATTGCTGGGGGCCTCGTGCACGGAGGGCTTCTCCACGATATCGGCCAGGTCGAAGACCTCACCCCCTTCGCCCCGCGGCTGGGCAATCCCGTAGTGGACGACGTCCTCGGGGGGGACCTCCTCGAAAGCGATCACCGCCCCCGCGGTGGAGGCTTCGAAGCGGTCGATCATCAGCCGCACCACCCGCGACTGGGCGTTGCGCCCCAGGATCGAGTCGCCCAGGGCGACCACAAACGGCTGCCGGTCGACCACCGGCTTGGCGCAGAGCACGGCATGGCCCAAGCCGAGCTGCCGCCGCTGCCGGGTGTAGAGGTACTGGAGGTCCTCGCGCTCGAAGGCCAGCTCGCCGAGGAGGTCCTCCTTGCCCGTCTCGCGGAGCTGCGCGATCAACTCGGCGTCGATGTCGAAGTGATTCTCGATGGCCGTCTTGCCGGGGCCGGTGACGAAGAGGAGGCGGCGGACGCCGCAGCGGGCCAGTTCCTCGACGACGTACTGCACCACCGGCTTGCGGCCGATCGGCAGCATCTCCTTCGGCTGGCTCTTCGTCAGCGGCAGGAGCCGCGTTCCCCGCCCCGCTACCGGCACCACGGCGAGATCGATCGACATTTGCGCCTTCCTTCGCTCCATGCGCTGCTCCCGCCCCGCGGCGGGCACTCCCCAAACCTACCACATTCCGGACCTTGGGGCACAGTAGGGGGGATGGAAAGCCGCGGTGCTGCCTAGGGCATAACGCGATTAGCGGAGCTTATATTAAGTATTAAGCAGCATGGGTATTCCAAATAGTAATGCCGATGGTACAATTGTCACAGTGGAGGTGGGGTTGTCGATCCACATGGACACGGTTGGTGGAATCGCAGGTCGGCGCCCTGCGCCCTCTGCACGCTTCCGGCGTGCCGGTTAGCACTTGGGAGTTGCGCGGGTTGTTATTGCCGACTGAAGACGAGTGGTCTCCCGCTACCCCTCGTATTGGCCCCTTGCGGCGGGCACCGCGCGGGCGCGTGGCCGTGGCGAGGTGGTTTTTTCGTCGAGTTTCCGTGCGCGGCCGGAACGGCCCCTTGGGGTCGGCGCCCGACCGGCGTTCCCTGCGGGCCGCCGGACGATGGGCCCGCGCCGCGTTCGATTCCCGTGCCCGCTCCTGGAGTTGACCGATGTCCCAGACCCTCTCTCCGCTGCAAGGCACCCCGTCCCTTTCGAATCTCGTCCGCGAGTTCATGGACCAAGTGGTCTCGAAGAACTACGGCGAACTGGAGTTCCACCAGGCGGTCTGGGAGGTGGTGCAGTCGGTGATGCCGGTTGTCGAAGCCAACCCCGCCTACCGCAAGGCGAGGATCCTCGAGCGCATGGTGGAACCGGAGCGGGTTATCCAGTTCCGGGTCACCTGGACCGACGACCAAGGCGAAGTCCACGTCAACCGCGGCTACCGCGTGGAGATGAACAGCGCCATCGGGCCCTACAAGGGCGGCCTTCGGTTTCATCCCACCGTGACCCTCGGGGTGCTCAAGTTCCTGGCCTTCGAGCAGGTCTTCAAGAACAGCCTCACCACGCTGATGATGGGCGGCGGCAAGGGGGGCTCGGACTTCGATCCCAAGGGGAAGAGCGACGGCGAAGTGATGCGGTTCTGCCAGGCCTTCATGAGCGAGCTCTGGCGCCACATCGGCCCCGACACCGACGTGCCCGCCGGCGACATCGGCGTCGGCGGCCGCGAGATCGGCTTCCTGTTCGGGCAGTACAAGAAGTTGGCCAATCGTTTCTGCGGGGTGTTGACGGGAAAGGGTCTGGAATACGGTGGTTCGCTGATCCGCCCCGAGGCCACCGGTTACGGCGCGGTCTATTTCGCCGAAGAGATGCTCGCCACCCGCGGTGAGGGATTCGCGGGCAAGACGGCTGCCGTCTCCGGATCGGGCAACGTCGCCCAATACACCTGCGAGAAGCTCCTCCAGCTCGGTGCCAAGCCGATCACCCTCTCCGATTCGGGAGGGACCATTGTCGATCGAGCAGGCATCGACGAGGAAAAGCTCGCCTGGGTCATGGAGCTGAAGAACCGCCGCCGGGGGCGGATCGCCGAATACGCCGAGCGGTTCCAGGGAGCCGAGTTTCTCGCCGGCAAGCGGCCCTGGGACGTGCCCTGCGATCTCGCCTTCCCCAGCGCCACGCAAAACGAAATCGACGCCCGCGACGCCCGCAATCTGGTCGCCAACGGCTGCAGCTGCGTGAGCGAAGGGGCCAACATGCCCACCTCCCCCGAGGGCGTGGACGTATTCCTGGAGGAAAAAATCCTCTTCGGACCCGGCAAGGCGGCCAACGCCGGGGGGGTGGCCGTCTCCGGATTGGAAATGAGCCAGAACGCCGCCTGGCTGCACCGCACCCGCGAGGAGGTCGATGGCCAGCTCCGCAAGATCATGCGCTCGATCCACGAGAACTGCGTGAAGTACGGCCGCGAGGGCGATTTCATCGATTACGTGAGGGGCGCCAATATCGCCGGTTTCGTGAAGGTCGCCGACGCCATGCTGGCTCAGGGGATCTCCTGATCGCCGCCGGTGCCGCAGTCGTAGCCACCTCTTTGCAGTGCCCCCAAGGGGGGGGTTCCGGGGGATGCCCGGCGGCAGCGAAACGGCGCCTCCCCGCGCCGCGCGCTTATTGCTCGCCCGCCGCTCGCAAGTAGGGATGGATCGCGGGCTCGTAGGAGTGGATTTCTGCGGCGTCGAAGAAGATCTCGATCTCGCGGCGCGCCGCTTCGGGGCCGTCCGAGGCATGGACCAGATTCATTTGCCGGCTACAACTGAAATCGCCGCGGATCGTGCCCGGGGCGGCCTCCAGTCCGTTCGTGGCTCCGACCATCTCCCGAACGACGCCGATCGCCTCCGGCCCCTCGATGATCGCGGCCACCAGCGGTGCGCTCGTCACGAACTCTTCGAGCCCGGGGTACCAACCCTTCTTGACGTGCTCGGCATAGTGCCGCCGCGCCAAGTCCTGCGTCACCTTCATCAGCTTCATCGCCACCAGGTTCAGCCCCTTATCCTCGAAGCGGGCCAGAATCCGGCCCACGAGCCGCCGCTGCACAGCGTCGGGCTTCAGCAGCACAAGCGTCCGCTCCATGATTCCTCCTCGTTAAGGCCGTACGCCGCAAGTCTTTCGACGACACACCACCATACCCCACTCTTTTCCCGGTTCAAGCAGCAACCCACGGCAATCCAGCGACCTTCTGAATGGGATTGAACCGGGGTTCCGCCGATGATGCCGCGCGGGCGGTCCCCGGGGGACGAACCGCTTCGCGGCAGGGAGGCAGCTCCGCCTGGCAAAGGTCGCTTCCCGCCCGCCCGGACGGGGCCGGGGGGGCGGCGTGGCGCGCCGTTAGCGCCGGATCATGATCGAGAAGTCGGGGCGGTCGCGGTAGACGTACGTGAGATAGTTCACCCGGGCCCGCTCGCGCGCCTGCTCGAAGGGGAGATCGGTCTCGAGAAGCCCCAGGTCGTAGAGGTAGCGGTCGATGTGGCCGGGAAGAAGCACGTGGTGGGAATAGGGAATCTTCACCGCCAGGACGCGATTGACGTGGTCGACGATGTTCGTGGTGCAGTTGTTCGTGAGGGTGTGGTACCACTCGGGTTGGTCGGCAAGGCGGTTGAGACGGTGCATGACGTCGACGAACACCTCGCGGGCCTGCTCGCGGCTGAGCCGCAGGCGGTGGACGTACACGTCGTTGAGGCGCTGGATCGTGCGGAGCTGAATCACGTCGCGCTCATCGGCGATGACGTAATGGATTTCGAACTGATTGAGCATCCCCTTGACCGGGTCGTAGCGGTCGCCCGTCTTCTTGCGGATCTCCACGGAAACCGCCAAATACTGGCCCCCGTCGAAGCCGAAGCTGAGCATCGTGTGTGCCAGGCTGGGGCTCTCGTTGAAGGGAACCACGATGAAATCGACGCTGCGAACGGCGTCCAGCTCCCAGGTCTGATCGTAATGGGCGACCGTGTAGTCCTCGTCCGTAGCGCCGTAGCGGCAGTGGCGGATGTTGCGGACCGTGACCTGGCTGCCGTGAAACTCCGCGTAGGAGAGGAGTGCCTGGTCGGGCGACCAGTCGCGGTCGTTCGAGGGGCGCAGGCGGCTGAATTCGGGGAGGTGGAGGTTCTTCAACCCCGGCAAGCCGCCGAGGACCGGCCCCCGGTTACCCGAGGCGCAGCCGGCCGCGCATAAGATCAGCGCCGCGAGCAGGCCAACCTTCGTTATCCTCCGGACCGGACTCGGGCGGGTATCCGCTGCCTTGCCGGTCCTCTGAACGTCCATGCCGCCTGCTCCTCGCGCCACCCTCGGCCGTCTAGCGTAAGGAGACCGCCAGCCCGGCAGTCCAACCGGGCCCGGCCGCGCAACCGCCCCCCAGACGGAGTGGCCCTTTCACAAGTTGCCTAGCCCAGCGGTAGATACACAAAACCGCCCTGCCACGCAAGGCAGATCCTGAAGGGCGGAGGTGCGAGGGAGGGATGGAGAAGCGTCTCTCGAACGGGCGGCCTACAGCTTGGCCATCTTCTCGATCAGATCCACGGTGCGGCAGCTATAGCCCCACTCGTTGTCGTACCAGGAGAGGACCTTGAGCATCGTATCGCCGACGACGCGGGTCCAGGGGCCGACGAAGATCGAGCTCAACGGGTCGCCGATGATGTCCGTCGAGACGATGGGGTCCTCGACGTAGCCGAGGATGCCCTTGAGCGGGCCGTTGGCGGCCTCGCGCATGGCGGCGTTCACGGCGTCGACGGTCACCGGCTTGGCGGTCTCCACGGTCAGGTCCACGGCACTGCCCGTGGGGGTGGGGACGCGGAGGGCGAAGCCCGTGAGCTTCCCCTTGAGTTCCGGGAGGACCAGCCCCACGGCCTCGGCGGCGCCGGTGGTGGTGGGGATGATGTTCAAGGCCGCGGCGCGGGCACGGTAGGGATCCTTGTGGGGGAAGTCCTGCACGTTCTGGTCGTTCGTGTAGGCGTGGACCGTGGTCATCAGGCCCTTGACTATGCCGAA